>CALXBH010000035.1 GCA_944386475.1 uncultured Clostridia bacterium
AGACCGACGCCGCCATGAAGCGGGTGCTCAAAGCCTTGGATAAGATGGATGTTAAACTCAGAGGATAAATTGATTTAGTTTATACAAATGATTTTTTTGCCGCGTTCCGCCGCGGCACCACGGGGAGCCTTTTTGCACCGCCAAAAAGGCTCCACAAAAAGCGGTGGCAAGCTGCCGGTGAGCACGGCCGACACAAGTGACATGGTAGGTACCCCCTTTGCCCAGCGGCGGCTGGCTTTCCAAACCTTTATAAGCGGATACGAAAAAACACAGGACGGAAATTTTCCGTCCTGTGTTTTTCACTTTGGCTTAGCTTAAAAAGGGCCGCAGTCTACCGATCCGCCAGACCCGCCAACACGTCCATGGGAACTTCTAAGATCCGGGAAAAGGCCAGCAGTTCATCCACATACACCGGGCGGGTTCCAGCTTCGATGGCAGTCAGCTCCTCCTTGGTCATTAAAACGCAGTTTAGCTCTAAAAGATCAATGATTACCCGGAGGCTGTATTTCTTTTTCAGCCGGTAACGCTGGATGCGCTGGCCGCACAGGGTCTTGGGTACCCCGGAAACGCGCACTTGATACCGTTTTAGCATCTCCCTCATCATCCAAGCAAAAATTTTCTACACGTTAATGACGTGTAACAAGCGCCTTGAGGCGTCCTTTTCGTTTATAATCATAAACGAAAAGGACAGCCATAAGGTACTGTAATTAGCTACCGTAAAAGGTACTGTAATTAGCTACCGTAAAATGAAGCAGTGGCGCAAGCTATCCTCATTAAAAAGAGCTGTCGAATTTTAGCGTATTCAGCTATACTAAACATTGACAGACTTTCAGCAAAGCAGGACAGCAGATGAATTTGACAGAATTTAGAAGTGACTGGGGCCGATTTGATTTTCGCCTGAAAGAATACTGTGAGACACATAAAATCAGTAAAAACAAATTAGCCAAGGCGGCGGAAATGCAGTTTACCCAGCTTCAACGCTATTATAACAACACAATTGTCCGGCCGGACTTAACGGTGTTGGCCAGGCTTTGCTATGTGCTGGACTGCAGTCTTTCGGATATCCTGGTTTATACCCTCCCGGATGAATAAAAATATAGGAAAGATTGCAGAAAATACCGCATATGCCGCGTTCCGCCGCGGCACCACGGGGAGCCTTTTTGTACCGCCAAAAAGGCTCCACAAAAAGCGGTGGCAAGCTGCCGGTGAGCACGGCCGACACAAGTGACATGGTAGGTACCCCCTTTGCACGGAGGAAAATAAAAAAGACACGGCGAATTTTCGCCGTGTCTTTTTCGGTTTTCTATAGCTACATGATACCGCGGCGGAACGCGGCAAAATAGTATAGCTTTTTTATCTCTTGTTGCTTTGGCCTTTTAGAAAAGCTACCTGCAACAGCGGCCCCAAAAGCTCGCCAGTTGCTTTTCCCTTATTCCGGTTTCCCATAACCGATCTTTAACGTCATCCCGGGCAGGGCGACCCCTTGGCTGCGGGTGATGGGGAGCCGCTGCTCCTCCGAGAAGCCGATGGTCTCCCCGTCGTGGAGGGTGATGTCCCCATCCAGCACATAGGCGGCCATGTTCGCCAGGAAGTTTTGCACATCCCCCGGTTTGGCGTCGGCGTTTAAAACCTCCATTTCCTCTTTGCCGAAGACCTCCATGCCGTAGGTGTAGCCGCTGATGCCATTTTCATCCCGGTAAAGGCCGAACCAGATCCAGTTGAAGATGGGGAGGGAACCTTCCTTCATCATAGCGGCAAAATCTTTATAAAAGCCCGGCTCAAAAACGGTGCCGCTGGTATAGATGCCGGTGGCGGCGGGCTGTTTGCAGCAGGCGGCCAGCACCTTCACAAACAGCTTGCCCCGATCCAGAAGGGAAGCGTTTTCTCCCATCACCCCGACGATCAGGTGGGCCTTGTGGTCTTTGGCTGTTTCCACCGCCTGGGGCCACAGGTAGTTGTGGACGGCGTTTTCCTCCGCCTCATGGTCGGGAACCGGCACCGGCATCAGGCTGACGGTAGCCATCATGTTCCCCTCGGTGAAGATGAGCGTCCCGGTGTCCCGGTCGGTGGGGGCGCTTCCATCCACCTCGTTTTCGGTGGCGTCCACCCCCCAGTCCTCCTTTAAGTCCCGGATGAGCTGGGCTTTATCCCAAAAGGTGCGGGAGAGCAGCACAAATCCCACAAACGCGCCGGTTTCTTTGCTGGCTTCCTCTTTGGCCTCCGACTCATTTGCCGCCTCGCCGGAAGTCTCTTCACTGGGATTTTGTTCGGCGGGCGGAACGCTCGCCGGAGCTTCTTGGGCGGCCTCTTGTTCCTTAACGTCCTCGGCTTCCTTTAACAGCACGCCGCCCGCATCCTGCCGGAAGGTGTGAAAGCTCGCCTTTAATACCGGGCTTTGTTTAAACACCTCCACTGCCGCGTCCAGCAGGGCGGGGAGGTCCCAGGCGATAAAGTCAAGATATTCGTGGGCCGTGCCGGAAGCCCCACCCAGGAAAGTAACGGCCTTGTCCCCGGCTTTTTGGAGGATCTTATCCTGCAAGCTGTCCCGCAGGGCCAGCCCCTCTTTGCCGGAGCTGTTTCCTTTTGGGGAATCTTCGGTCAGGGAATAGTAGAAAAACCCGGGGACAGCTCCGTCCCGGTGCAAAGCGTCGATACCGCCGGTTTTTCCCGCCAGGTATTCCTTTTCAAACAGGGGGCATACCGTGACGCCCGAGAGGATGTCCCGCCGCAGGGGGATTTTTTCGCCTGGGAAAGCTTCGGCCTTTTCCGGCTCCCGGTTATAGGGGGTGATTTCCTCCGCCGGGAAGGGTGCGCCGTCGGTGGGGCAAAGGCCGATCTCCTTGAGAGCGTCAGGGGAACCTTGGCAGTCCACCCGCACCTCCCAGTGATGGAGCACTTCATCCGGGGCGTGCTTGACAAAATAGCAAAGGGAAAGGGCCTGGGTTTTTTCCTCGCCGGGGATCAAAGTCAGCCGGTAAACGCCGCCGGAAAGGCTTAGATCCACAGCGGCGCCGTCCCCCAATACCTGGGCGAAAAGCTCTTTACAGCGGGCGGATGCGGCGGCTCCGTTTTTCCCGCCGCCCAACAGTTCCCGCAGGCCGGCTTCTTTTTCCACAAAGGAATCCCAGGCTTCTTTTACCCGCCGGGCAAAGGATTTTTGAAATTGGGGGAGGGAAAGCTGCTGGCGGCAGCCTTCGATAAACATCCGGGTGTCCCGGTCTCCCGGCCGGGCGGACAGGGCCTTTTCAAAGTAGGGGAGGGCATATCCTTCCTCGCCCAGATAATAATAAGCGTATCCCATGCGGAAGTTAAAGGTGTGATCGTCTGTTAACGAAGATTCCACCGATTTTAAAAGCTCGATGGCTTTGCGGTAATACTCCGGCGTATCGGGGCCGGCTAAGTTGTTATAAGATCTGGCCAGTTCGCTGACAAGAGCGGGGGTGAGCTCTTCTTTGGGAAGGGCCGTTAGCGTGTCGATAATGGCTTGATAGTCTCCCTGGGCGTTTAACGTCTCCAGCTGTTTTTGTAAATCCATGGTGATCCTCCTAAACGGTGATGCCCGCCGGAATTGACCGGCAGCTCCCCGCAAGCTTTCTACTGGTATGGTAACACAGCCCGGTTAAAAAGGGAATAGCTTTTTTACAAAACACTCGTCTTAAAAGGCTTCTCCCCGGGGAGAAAAAGCGCGGTTTCGCGGCGTTTGGCCGCGAAATGCGGGCCATGCTTTCCGGCCCGTAAGCGGTTTTTTGGAAGGGTGGTGCTTGCAGCACCCTTTGCGCCGCAGGCGGTGGTGAGGGGGAATAAATCTCTCCCCCAAAAAGAGAAACCTTTCTTTTAGCAGCATCTGCCAGGAAAATTTACAAGTTGTGATTGCTTCCTACCGCCAAACATGGTAACATTAAGAAAAGAACAAACGAAAGGGTGATGGCGGTGAAACGAAAGCTTTGCGTGCTTTTGGCGGCAGTTTTGGCGGCGGCCAGCCTGTCCGGCTGTCAGCCCCAGGATGTTTCCACGGCCATCCAGCAAAAAAAGCCCCTTTTGTACATTAAAAACGGCAGTCTTTACAGCATGGGCTTGGACAACAAGCCCGACCGGATTGTGGGACAGTTTCCCTCCCAAACCGCAGGGGACGATTCTTCTCCCGTCTGGCGGGCGGACATCGGCCTTGTCACCTCCCCCAGCTGCAAATATCTGGCCTATTCCACCCAGGGGGAGGGAAACGGGGGATTTCGCACCCTGTATGTAGCCAGCACCGAACAAAACGATGTGCGGGTGATTACCTCGGAGATCCCCAGCGGGCTGCTTCAGCAAAGCGGGCCGGATCTTCGGCGGTATTACTGCTTTTCCGACCGGGAAGATAAGCTTTACTTTTTGCAGTACGACGCCCAGGCGCTGCGCACCGATCTGTACGCCTGGCAGGATGGGACGCTGACCCTTGTGAAGGAAAACGTCACGGAATTTTATTTTGATAAAAATGAGGAAAAAATCCTCTGTGTGGGGCCGACCCTTAATAAGCTGGAGACATCTACGGTCTCCCTTGATTACCGCACCCTGCTTCAGGAAAAATACAACTACGATATAAAACAGCTGAGCATTCTGGATCTTTCCTCCGGACAGGAGACAATCCTTTCCCGCCGGTTTGTGGAGGAAATGGACATAGCGGATGCAGACGGCCTTACCAAGATTAATTTTGTGGAAGAGGACTTAAATGGCGACCGAACCTATAAGACCTATGAGGAAGGGAAAGGCGTTTATCAAAACAGCCTGGATGAAAGCTCCTATAAAACCGATGAAGAATACAAAAGCCTTCTAACGCTGGACGATGGCTCCTATATCGGTTCGGATGACGACGGCTATTACTTTGTCCCGGCAGATGGTGAAGCACAGCTTTTATTTCTCAAAACCCAGACGGTAGAGGGGCAGGAGGCTACCGTTTCCGCCCGGTTTTTGTTAAGCGAGGATCAGGGAACCCTGTATTTCACCAAGACCTATTCGGTAGCTGACCAGTATGGTTATACCGGCGAGCTTCTTTCGGCTCAGGTTGCGGATGGCCAGGTAAAGGATATTTTCACGGTGGACAAGGGAAACAATATTGATTTTTCCCCTGCCGCGGGCAATCAGGGGCTGTTTTATACCAAGCAGCAGCGAAACGAATATAACGAAGAGGTATATTACGCCTATTATCAGGAGAGCCGCAAAAGCGCCCCCGCCTTTTTGGGAGCGGATTTTAACATCTACTCCAGCATCCAGGCGGGGGGCGAGCTGTACATCGCCCGCCGGGCGGACGATCATCTGGATTACTATAACATCCACGGGACGACGCCGGTTTTGTACCAGGATCAGGTGGTGGAGGTTTTGGTCTGCAACAATCACCTGTATGTATTAAAAAGCGCAGGGGATAACCGGTACGACATCTATCTGGCCTCCCAGCGGGTGGTGCTGGACGCCGAAGAGGTCATTGACGCCCTGAAAACCGGCTGCCATGATTATATGGACATCTTTGCCGGACTATAAAAGATATTTAGTTAATAACACACATGCCGCCCGTACCGTACGGGCGGCATGTGTGTTTATAGGCTTCTCCACGGGGAGAAGCTGCCGCTGAAAGCGGCTGATGAGGGGAAAAAGCGCGGTGTCGCGGCGTTTAGCCGTCGAAATGCGGGCCGTACTTTCCGGCCCGTAAGCGGTTTTTTATATGGGTAGCGCTTTGTGGCACCCTTTGATGTCTACCTTTAGGTGACCGATGAGGGGTTACTAGCAAGCGCTGCGCTTACCTTTTTCCACCTCATCCGACGGTAAAGGGCGCAGTTTTGCTTCGCCCTTTACCGCCACCTTCTCCTACAAGGAGAAGGCATTTTGGCGTGCCTTATTCGCAGGCTTCTCTCAGTAGAAAAAAGCGAACCGTGCTTTCCGGTATTCTTTGCTGTTACTGGGCCTCTCCCCGGGAAGAGGCTGCCGCTGAAAGCGGCTGGTGAGGGGAACAAAATATCTTCTTTTATTCCTCTGTATCCGATAAAATATGGCCGTCCCCCACTGTGATCTGCCGTCCTGCCCTGGCGGCGACGCCGCCGTCGTGGGTGATGAGAATAACGGTGCGCCCCTGGCTGTGAAGGGAGGAAAGCACCGCCATGATCCCCTCGCCGGAGCGGCTGTCCAGGTTGCCGGTGGGTTCGTCCGCCAACAGGATAGGGGGCTCGGCGGCGATGGCCCGGGCGATGGCCACCCGCTGCTGCTGGCCGCCGGACATTTCCGCCGGGCGGTGGTGTGTCCGCTGGGACAGCCCCACCTGCTCCAGCGCCAAAAGGGACAGCCGCCGCCGCTCCGCCTTAGGCACGCCCCGGTAAAACAAGGGGAGCTCCACGTTTTCCAGCGCCGTCAGGCCGGGGATCAAATTAAACCCCTGGAAAATAAAACCGATGGTCTGGTTGCGGATAGCCGACAGCTGCCGGTCGGTCATGTGGGAAACATCCTGCCCCTCCAGCAGATAACGGCCTTTGGTGGGGATGTCCAGACACCCCAGCAGGTTCATCATAGTGGATTTTCCCGATCCGGAGCTGCCCACAATCGCCACAAATTCCCCCTGGCTGATGGTCAGGGAGATATCGTCCAGCGCCCGGACCTCGTTTTCCCCCGGGTGATAGATTTTAAAAACATGTTCCAGCTGGATTAGCTTTGTCATTGTTTACATAACCTTTTTGTCATGGCATAAAATGCCATGACAAAAAGGTTTCCTCCCAGTAATATTTATTCCCTTTGATTACAGCGTTTCCCTGTCAAAAAGGGTCGAAAGCCCGGCGGGAACGGTTTTCAACAGGGTTTTGTTGAAAATGTTTAAAACTATACAAACAGTTATGGCGGCTTGTCAGCTTGTCCTTTTTAAAAGGGCAGATCCGTCAGCTCTTGTCTCCCGACTTAAACAGCAGCGCCGCCAAAAAGCCGAAGACGATTGCGGCAGTGATCCCTGCGGCGGCGGCAGTCAGCCCGCCGGTCATAGCCCCCAAAAGCCCATGGGCGGCCACCGCCTCCCTGACGCCTTTGGAGAGCAGGTAGCCGAAGCCGGTCAAGGGAACCGAAGCCCCCGCCCCGGCGAACTCCACCAGGGGACCGTACAAACCGATTCCGCCTAAAATTACCCCGGCCACCACATAGGAGACCAAAATCCGCGCGGGGGTAAGCTTGGTGTAATCAATGAGCACCTGGCCGATGGCGCACAAAAGCCCGCCGATGAGAAAAGCTTTTCCGTAATCAAGCAGCATATCCACTTTCATATCCTCCTTTGCAGCCGGTTTATCACTGAGGTTTTCGGGACAGATGGACCAGGTGGGCGATGCCGGGGATGGATTCCCCCTGCTGGACGCTGGTGGGGGACATCAGCGCGCCGGTGGCCATAAACAAAACGTTTTCATAGGTGCCGTTTTTTAACAGCTTGAGGATGTGGCCGCACAGCACCCCGGCGGAACAGCCGCAGCCCGAGCCGCCTGCATGGACGTCCTGAGTCTCCCGGTCGTACAAAAGCAGCCCGCAGTCGTCATGCCGGCCTTTTAAGGGGATACCCTCCCGTTCCATGAGCTCGTACAAAAGATCGCTGCCCACCTGGCCTAAGTCGCCGGTGAAGATGCGGTCGTAATTCTCAGGAGAGGTGCCGGTGTCCTGAAAGAAGGTTTTTAAGGTGTCCGCGGCGGCGGGAGCCATGGCGGCCCCCATGTTGTTGAGATCTTTAATCCCCAAATCGCCGATCTTGCCCACGCATACCGCCCGGGCGTAAGGCGGCTCGTTTTTCTCCCCCACAATCAAACAGCCCGACGCCGTGGCGGTCCACTGGGCGGTGGGGGTACGCTGGCCCCCGTATTCCAGGGGGAAGCGGAACTGCCGCTCCGCCGTGCAGAAGTGGGAGGAGGTCACCGCCATGGCACGGCGGGCGATCCCCCCGTCCACAAACAGCGAGGCGAGCATTAAGCTTTCCGCCATGGTGGAGCAGGCGCCGTACAGCCCGATATAGGGGATAGCCAGTCCCCGCAGGCTGTAGGCCGAGCTGATGCACTGGTTGAGCAGGTCCCCCGCGAACACCACGTCGATGTCCTCGGGGTGCAGGCCGGCTTTTTTCAGCGCCCGGGACTCAGCGTCCATCTGCATGCGCATCTCGGCTTTTTCCCAGGTTTTTTCTCCAAAGGTGGTGTCCTCGCTTAACAGGTCGAAATCCTCCCGCAGGGGCCCCTCTCCCTCTTTTTTGCCCCCCACGGCCGCGCTGGCCAAAATGCTGGGGGAGTTGGGCAGTAAAATGGTGCTCCGGCTGATCCGGTTCGGCATAAAATCCCCTCCTTATCAAAAAATAAGCCCGACGGCCCATAAAATGACCCCGTAGATCACGCTGGCCAAGGTGCCGTAAACGATCACCGGTCCGGCGATAATAAACATTTTGGCCCCCAGTCCCAGTACATAGCCTTCGCTTTTAAATTCCAGCGCCGGGGAGACCACCGAGTTGGCAAACCCGGTGATGGGGACTAAAGTGCCGGCGCCGCCTACCTTGGCGATGTTGTCATAGACGTTTAACCCTGTCAGCAGGGCGGACAAAAAGATCAGCGAGATGGAGGTCACGGCGCTGGCCTCGTCTTTCACAAGGCCGAGGCTCATGTAGAAATTGGTCAGCGCCTGGCCGATGACGCAGATGAATCCGCCGATTAAAAAGGCGGAGGGGATGGTTTTATAGCTTTTAGTGCCGGGCGAGGCTTTTTTGTTGAGCTCCTCGTATTCCCGGCTGGTGATTTTCGTCTGGCTCACGGTGATTCCCCCTGTTTTTTAGGATAGTAAAAGTGGTTTCTTAGAGGTATTTTCTCCTGGCAAGGCGGGTTTTTGCGCCGGTGGAAAATAAGGCGGATATTTATGATAATAAATCAAAGCCGTTCCCGCAAAAAGCCGTTGCGAAGCGGCATGATTTTTGCTATAATAAAAAACGGCTGTTAAAAAGCGCGGCAAACGGAAGGATTTTCGGACAGGTCCGGCGCTTTTAGGCACAAAGCCTTTTAACAGAAAATTTTTTTGTTCATTTCGGAAAGGGAGGTCCTAGTATGCCAGCAAGAGTGGTAGTCGGCGTTCAGTGGGGCGATGAAGGAAAAGGGAAAATCATTGACATTCTGGCGTCCCGGGCGGACGTTGTCGTCCGTTCCCAGGGCGGGAACAACGCGGGCCACACCGTAGAAAGCGGCGGCGAGGTCTATAAGCTCCATTTGATCCCCTCGGGGATCCTTTATCCTGAAACCTTGTGCCTGATCGGCTGCGGGACGGTGATCGACCCCAAGGTGATTTTAGAGGAGATCGACGGCCTGATTGCCCGGGGAATCACCTGCGAAAACCTGCGGATCGACCCCCGCGCCCATGTGATCATGCCCTGGCACATCGAGATCGACGGCCTTGGGGAGGCGCTGCGGGGCGGCTCGGAGATCGGCACCACCCGCCGGGGAATCGGCCCCTGCTATATGGATAAGGCGGAGCGCTCCGGCCTGCGGATCTACGACCTCGTCCATCCGGAGGTGTTTGCCGAAAAGGCAAAGCTCGCCGGGGAGTTAAAAAATAAGCTCATCACCTCCTACTACGGCGGCGAGGCTCTGGATGTGGACGGCATCATCCGGGAGTACACCGAGTACGGCAAGCGCCTTTCCAAATATGTAGCGGATGTTTCGGTGCTCACCTTTGAGGCCCTTCGGGAAAATAAAAACGTGTTGTTTGAAGGCGCCCAGGGCACGCTTTTGGACATCGACATGGGCACCTATCCCTTTGTCACCTCCTCCCATCCGCTGTCCGCCGGAGTCTGCACCGGCACCGGCATCGGCCCCACCGAGATCGGGGAGATCATCGGCGTGGCCAAGGCCTATACCACCCGGGTGGGCAAAGGGCCTTTCCCCACCGAGCTCAATGACGAGATGGGGGATTTAATCCGCAACCGGGGCCACGAATTCGGCACCACCACCGGCCGTCCCCGCCGCACCGGCTGGTTTGACGCGGTGATTTTGCGCCACGCGGTGCGGGTCAACGGACTCACCGGCCTGGCGGTCAACAAGCTGGATACCTTAAGCGGCATCGGGAATTTAAAAATCTGCGTGGCCTATCAAAAGGCGGACGGCACCGTGTTAAAAGACTATCCCGCCTCGCTGGAGGAATTGGCCCAGTGCCAGCCGGTTTACGAGGAAGTGGCGGGCTTTGACGAGGATATCTCCTCCTGCCGCAGCTTTGAGGAGCTTCCCGAAGCCTGCAAGCGGTATATTAACAAGCTGGAAGAGGTCTGCGGATGCCCGGTGAAGATGGTGGGCGTCGGCCCTTCCAGAGAGCAGAATCTGGAACGTTAAAAAAGTAAAGGGAGAAAAACTATTAAGTTTTTCTCCCTTTACTTAAAAAACACTTGCCGCCCATATATTGTGGGCGGCATTTTGCGTTTGCTTGCGGGCCAGAAAGTACGGCCCGCATTTCGCGGCTAAAAGCCGCGAAACCGCGGTTTTTCTCTATTGAAAGAGGCCATTTTGCCTTCCCCTCACAGGGGAAGGTGGCGGCGTAAAGCCGCCGGATGAGGTGAAAAAGGTGAGCATTGTTGTAAAACACCTCACCACCGCCTGCGGCGGAGCAAAGGGTGTTGCAAGCACCACCCTTCCAAAAAACCGCTTGCGGGCCGGAAAGTACGGCCCGCATTTCGCGGCTAAGCGCCGCGAAACCGCGGTTTTTCTCTATTGAAAGAGGCCATTTTGCCTTCTCCTAGCAGGAGACGCTCTTGACAGAGCGCGGTGGCAGCGATAGCTGCCGGATGAGGTGGAAAAGGTAAACGCAGTTTATTCCCCTCATCAGCCGCCTTCAGCGGCAGCTTCTCCCCAGGGAGAAGCCTTTTAGCAGTCTGCCCCACAATCTGCCTTCTCCTTTTAGGAGACGCTTTTGGTAGAGCGCGGTGGCAAAGGGTGTTGCAAGCACCACCCTTCCAAAAAACCGCTTGCGGGCCATACTTTCTGGTCCGCATTTCGCGGCTAAGCGCCGCGAAACCGCGTTTTTTCTTTATTGGAACAGGCCATTTTGCCTTCTCCTTCCTTTTCCTATGGTGGGCGCCTGCCAAAATTCATACTATTCCCATAAAAATAGAGGAATATAAGAATTTTAAAGCGGTTTTGATTGCAAAAAAAGGAGAAAAATAGTATAATATACTTTTAAAGCAGAAAAAAACGCATGACAGCTTTATTCAAACAGGCAATCATACAAACAGGATAGAAGGGAAGGCAGGAAGTTACTATGAAAATTTCGTCGCTTTTTAAGCCCGGGAAAACCGTCCTCTCCTTTGAGGTGTTCCCGCCTAAAAAGACAAGCTCCATCGACACGATTTATTCCACTCTGGACGAGCTGAAGGATTTGTCCCCTGATTTTATCAGCGTCACCTACGGGGCGGGCGGGAATCTGGCGGACAACTCCACCTGCGAGATCGCTTCAATTATCAAAAACAAATACCATATTGAATCCCTTGCCCACCTGACCTGTGTCAGCTGCGGGAAAGAGGATATCCGGGAAATCCTCAAACGGTTTAAGGAAAACGGCATCGAAAACATTCTGGCGCTAAGAGGGGACGAAAACCCCGACCGCCCGGCCAAGACCGACTTCCGTTATGCCAGCGAGCTCATCACCTTTATTAAAAACGAGGACCCTTCCTTTGGCATTTCGGGGGCGTGCTACCCCGAGGGGCACATCGCTTCGGACAGCCTGGTGGAGGATATTAAAAATCTCCGCAAAAAGGTGGATGCAGGGGCGGAACATTTAGTGTCCCAGCTGTTTTTTGACAACAGCGCCTTTTATTCCTTTGTGGAGCGGGCGCGCATCGCCGGAATCGAAACGCCTATCGAGGCGGGGATTATGCCGGTGGTGAACAAAAGCCAGATCGAGCGGATGGTCTCCCTGTGCGGGGCGAGCCTTCCTTCTAAATTCACCCGGATGATGAGCCGGTATGACGGCAAGCCCGAGGCCATCCGGGACGCGGGCATCGCATACGCGGTGGACCAGATCGTGGACCTTATCTCCAACGGCGTCCAGGGCATCCACCTGTACACCATGAACAACCCCTATGTGGCGCGGCGGATCACCGAAAGCATCCGCTCGATGTTAAACGCCTAAATGGGATATGCTAGAAAGGAGGCCCGCTGGTGCCCATTGTGTTGCAAGACTTAAATAAACAGGAGATTTTCCGTTACTTAGGGTACGGCGGGGCCGAACCGGATGCCGTCACCAAGAAACTCACCGAGGACTGCTCCATAAGACTTTTAAAGGAAGCGGTTCCCCGGTATCTATACGCCGTGCACCCCCTCCGGTGGGAGGAAGAAGGCATCCGGGTGGGGGAGACCCCCTTGCTGCTCACCGGAAACAGCATTAAGGAGCATCTTGCGGGGTGCTCTAGGGCGGCGCTTTTGTGCGCCACCCTGTCCCAGCCGGTGGACCGGCTGATTCACGGGGCGGGGCTTCGGGATATGGCCGAAAGCCTTGTGTACGACTGCTGCGCCTGTGCCGCCATCGAGCAGCTGTGCGACCAGGCGGAGGAGGAGATCCGGGAAAAACTGCTGGCAGGGAGCAAAACGCCTTTGTATTTTACCTTCCGGTTTTCCCCGGGGTACGGCGATCTGCCGCTGACGGTGCAAAAGGATTTTCTCGCCGTGCTGGACGCCCCCCGGAAGATCGGCCTGTGCGCCACAGGAAACCATATTTTGCCCCCCCGCAAATCGGTGACGGCCCTCATCGGGATTTCGGACAAGCCGGTGGAGGCCAAGCGGCGGGGCTGCGGCGCCTGCCCCATGCAAAAAACCTGCGCATTTCGAAAACGAGGTGACCACTGTGGATAAAAAACAAGCCTTTTTCTCCCTGTTAAACAAGGAATTCGTGCTGCTGGACGGGGCCATGGGAACCATGCTGCAAAAAGCAGGCCTTCCCATGGGGGCGCTGCCCGAGCTTTATAACCTCACCCAGCCGGAAAAAATCAAAGATATCCACCGCCAGTATGTAGAGGCGGGAGCGGATATCCTTTACGCCAACACCTTTGGGGCCAACCGGCACAAACTGCAGGGGAGCGGTTACACGGTGGAAGCAGTGGTTGCCGCCGGGGTGAAGGCCGCCAAAGAGGCGGCAGGGGACAAGGCCCTGGTGGCGCTGGACATCGGCCCCATCGGGGAGTTGTTGGAGCCTGCGGGGAGCCTTTCCTTTGACGGGGCGTATGACATCTTTTCCCAGATGATTGCAGCGGGCGCGGCCGCCGGGGCGGATGTGATCGCTATTGAGACCATGACCGATCTAAACGAGACCCGGGCGGCGCTTTTGGCCGCCAAGGAGCAAACCGAGCTGCCGGTTTTGTGCACCATGACCTTTGAGCAAAACGGCCGCACCTTTACCGGCTGCAGTGTCCCTTCCATGGCCATGACGCTGGAGGGCCTGGGGGCGGACGCCGTGGGCATTAACTGCTCCTTAGGGCCGGACCAGCTCCCTCCCTTGGTGGAGGAGATGGCCCGGTGGACCCGGCTTCCCTTGGTGGTCAAGCCAAACGCAGGGCTTCCCGACCCCAGCAGCCAGGAGTACGATATTTTGCCCGACGATTTCGCCGGGTATATGGCGGCGCTGGTGCCCTACGGCATCAAGATCGCCGGAGGGTGCTGCGGCACCACGCCGGATTATATCCGCCGGTTAAAGGAGGTTTTCGCCCCCCTTTCTTATCAAAAGCCCGCCTTTGTCCCTCAGACGGCGGTGTGCTCCCCCTCGGTGGCGGTGCCGGTGGACCGGGCGCGGATTATCGGGGAGCGGATTAACCCCACCGGGAAAAAACTGTTTAAACAGGCGCTTTTAAACGAGGACATCGATTATATTTTAAACCAGGCCATCAGCCAGGTGGGCGCGGGGGCGGACATTCTGGATGTAAACGTGGGCCTGCCGGAGATCGACGAGCCCCGGATGATGGTGAAGGTAGTCAAAGCTTTGCAGGGCGTGGTGGATACACCCCTGCAGCTGGATTCCTCCGACCCGAAAGCGCTGGAAGCGGGACTTCGGGCCTACAGCGGCAAGGCCATTGTGAATTCGGTTAACGGCGAGGAGGAATCCCTGAGCCGGATTCTGCCTTTAGTGAAAAAATACGGCGCGGCGGTGGTGGGCCTTACCCTGGACAAGGGGGGCATCCCCAAAACCGCCGAAGCGCGGTTTGCCATCGCCCAGCGGATTTTGGAGCGGGCCTTGTCCATGGGGATCCCCAAGGAAAACGTGCTGATCGACTGTCTGACCTTAACCGCCTCGGCGGAGCAGGCGGCGGTGGCCGAGACCTTGAAAGCGGTGCGGATGGTCAAGGAAAAACTGGGGCTCAAAACCGTGCTGGGGGTGTCCAACATCTCCTTCGGGCTCCCCAACCGGGAGCTTGTGAACCACTCCTTTTTGACTCTGGCGCTGGCAAACGGGCTGGATCTTCCCATTATCAACCCCAACATCAAAGCCATGACCGACGCGGTCAACGCCTATCATCTGCTGATGAACATCGACAAGGGCGCGGAGCATTTTATCGCGGCCTACAGCGAGGCGGCCGCTCCGGCTGTTTCCGGGACTCCGGCCGTACAGGGAGAGAGTAAAGACTTAGGCTACGCAGTGGAAAAAGGCTTAAAAGCGGATGCGGCCCAGCTCACCCGGGAGTCACTTCAAAAACAGGACGCCATGGAGATTGTGAACGGCATCCTCATCCCCGCGCTGGACACGGTGGGAGCCCAGTTTGAAAAGGGCAAGCTGTTTTTACCCCAGCTCATCCAGTCGGCCAACGCGGCCCAGGCGGCCTTTGAGGTCATCAAGGAGCATTTATCCAGGACAAACGGCTCCCCTGTCAGCCGGGGCACCATTGTGCTGGCCACGGTAAAAGGGGATATCCACGACATCGGGAAGAATATTGTGAAGGTTTTGCTGGAAAACTACGGTTATACGGTGGTGGATTTAGGCCGGGACGTGGAATACGAAGCGGTGGTGGACGCCGCTTTGCGCCACAAGGCGAAGCTTGTGGGCCTGTCCGCCTTGATGACCACCACCCTTAAAAGCATGGAGGGCACCATCAAGCTGCTGCGGGAAAAACAGGTCCCCTGCAAGATCATGGTGGGGGGCGCGGTGTTAACGCCCGAGTACGCTAAAACCATCGGCGCGGACTATTACGCCAAGGACGCCAAGGAGTCCTGCGACATCGCCGGGCGGGTGTTCGGTGAAGAAAAGGAAGAATCCTGACGGCTTTTGCCGGGCGTTTTGTGGGAACTAACCGAAACCGGCTGCATGATTTGAACAGACTGCTTAATTTCTGGGAACTTTTTAAAAATAGGGTTGTGAATACTGCTCGAATCGTATATAATAAAAACATACATGGTTTTCATGTATGCCAGCGTTAATGATGTGAGGTGACAAGTTATGCACGAAAAAACCATGACATTTTCCGTTCACGACGATAAAGAAAGCGAAATGAAACAAATCCTGACCACCGTGTATGACGCATTGCGGGAAAAAGGATATAATCCCATCAACCAGATTGTGGGCTATATTCTGTCCGAGGACCCCACTTATATCACCACCTACAATAACGCCAGGAGCCTGATCCGCCGGGTGGACCGGGATGAGCTTTTGCAGGCGATGGTGAAAGCGTATTTAAACGACTAAAAGGAGCTTGCGGGACAAGGGCTTTTGCCCATACGCTGCGGGCTGTACGTGTTTTTTCGTGGGGAGTGTTGCCGCTATGCAACACTCCCTTTCGCTTTCAGGAGCAAAGCCTTTTATAGGGCAGAACTCCTTTTTTATATCGGGAAAGGATGAAAAACAGCATGAAATTTTTGGTGACCTCCGCCCAGATGAAACTGGCGGAGCAAAACTCCAACCGGCTGGGGGTGAGCTACCGGCAGCTGATGGAAAACGCCGGGGCGGCGGCCTATCAGGCGATCAAGGAGCGGATCGAGGTCCATGAAAGCCTGCCGGTGCTTCTGCTGTGCGGCAGCGGCAACAACGGGGGCGACGGCTTTGTCATCGCCCGCAAGCTGGAGGAACTGGGGCTTTCCCCCCGGGTGGTGCTCTGCTGCGGGGAGCCCCACACCGACGACGCCCGGTTTATGTACGACCGGATGGAGGATGTGCCGGTGCTTCGCTACCCGGAGCAGGCCGGGGAGGTGTTAAGGCTGGTGGAGTGCGCCGCCGTGATTGTGGACGCGGTTTACGGCACCGGCTTCCACGGGAGTTTGGACAAGCCGCTGGCGGAGCTTTTCTGGCGGTGCGGCCGCACGGGAGCCATCCGCTTTGCGGTGGACATCCCCTCCGGCGTGGCGGCGGATTCCGGGCAGGCGGATGATTTTTCCTTCCGCGCCGGGTATACCTTAGCGATGGACGCCTGCAAGCCCGCCCACCTAAAAGGGGAGGCAAAGCCCTTTTTAGGGGAGGTTGTCACCCTGGACATCGGCATGGCCGAGGGGAGCTACCAAGGGGTGGAGGCCGTCAGGATCATCGACGGGGAATTTGTGAAGGAAACCCTTCCCACCCGCCAGACCGACGATCATAAAGGGGTTTACGGGAAGCTTTTAAACATCTGCGGGTGCTTTTCCATGTCCGGCGCGGCGGTGATGTCGGTGCTGTCGGCTTTGCGGGCCGGGGCGGGGCTGGTGACGCTGGCCGCCCCAAAAAGCGTGGTGGCTGGGGTGTCCGGCCGGATTTTGGAGGGGACGTTTTTGCCCCTGCCCGAGGTAGATGAAGACGGCATTCCTGGGAGTGCGGCGTCCTCCGCCGCGCCCCTTGTTTTGGACCGGCTGAAAAGCTGTACGGCGGGACTGATCGGCTGCGGGCTTTCCCTTACCCCGGACACCCGGGAGCTGGTGAGCCAGGTGGTGCGGTATTCCCCCTGTCCGCTGGTGGTGGATGCGGACGGGCTTAATGCCGTGAGCGGGGAGCTGTCCTTGCTCCGGGAGGCCCAGTCCCCCCTGGTGCTCACCCCCCATTTCGGGGAGATGGCCCGGTTAAGCGGGAAATCCATCCAGGAGCTCAAGGCGGATAAAATGGCCGGCGCCCGGGAATTTGCCAAAGAATACGGGGTGACGCTGGTGCTCAAAGGCCCCAACACGGTGGTGGCCGCCCCGGACGGCAGGCTGTTTGTGAACACCACCGGCAATCCGGGCATGGCCCGGGGCGGCAGCGGGGACATTTTAGCCGGGATCATCGCCGCGTTTTTGGCGCAGGGGCTTGCCCCCTGGGACGCCGCGGCCTGCGGGGTGTACCTCCACGGCCTGGCGGGGGATATCGCGGCGGAGCAAAACACCATGCAGGGGATGCGCCCCAGCGACATGATCGGGTTTCTGCCACAAGCCTTCCGCCAAAGCGGGATCCAGTAAAAAGGATCACTAAAAGGGAAAATCGTTTAGGCCGCTCCTAACAGAAAAAAGCGCGGTTTCGCGGTGTTTAGCCGCGAAATGCGGGCCATACTTTCCGGCCTGCAAGCGGTTTTTATAAGGGTGCTGCAAATTGCAGCACCCTTTGCTTTGCCGTTAGGCGGTGGTGAGGTGATTGGCAGAAAATCTTTCTTTTTCCACCTCATCCGACCCGACTCAAGCCGGGCCACCTTCTCCTAACAGGAGAAGGAAAAATGACAGCAATATTTTTTGCAAGGTACCTTGTATTATAAGATAGCTTGTGTTATACTGTACGAAAGGTTCAGGAATGGAGGCTAGGCTTTGAATATCCAGTTTAAAAAAGGCGCTTTAGAACTTTGCGTGCTGTCCGTCCTGTGCCGGAAGGACTGCTATGGATACGAACTGGTCAGCGATATTTCCTGCCATATTGATATTTCCGAGGGGACGATCTACCCGTTGCTCAAACGGCTTAAGGATGAAAAGCTGGTGGTTACCTATTTGCAGGAGTCTCCCGAAGGACCGCCCCGAAAATATTACCGGATCTCTGACCGGGGAAGGGAATACAAAGACCAGCTGGTAGCAGAATGGCTGGACTTTACTAAAAAGGTCAATCATATTATCGAAGGCCCGTCCGAGGGACAAAAAGGGAGGAATCCATCATGACGCTGCGGGAAAACTATCTGGCCCGCCTCAAAGAGCTTTTAGCGGCCATGCCGCCGGCCGACCGGGAAGAGGTTTTGGCGGATATCAGCGAGCATTTTGACGCGGCTCTCCGGGAGGGGGAGACCGAGGAGGAGATTATCGCCCGGCTGGGCACGCCGGAAAGCATTGCCACACAGTACGGCTACGCTGCTGCAGCCGCGCCGCCGGCCGCCGGAGCAGCCGGCCGCCAAAACCGCGGCGTGGGCGCCGGCAGGATTTTTGGCTCTATCGGCCTTGGCTTTTTTAACCTGTGCGCGGGCTATCCTGTGCTATTCGTTTTTTGGGCGGCGGCGGCAGCTTTGGCGGCCGCAGCGGTTTCCATTGGTCTCAGCGGCCTTTTATATCTTGTATGCCTGTGCCTGTCCCCGGTGTTTTCCTGGGCGCAAGACAGCCTTATGCAGGGCTTCCCTTTGATCGCCAACCTGTTTACCGGCATCGGGCTTGTCTCTTTTGGCGCGCTCGCTTGCATCTGGACAGTCAAGCTGTTTGTTGTATGTATCAAGGTTGGCGTGCGGTATCTTGTCTGGTCGTTTAAGTGGATCTTCTGCATGAAGACCAAAAAGGAGGGGGATGCATAATGAAAAAGCTAGGGATTGCCAGCGCCATTTTAGGTGGGATTTTTGTCCTCTCCTGTATCATCGTCGTGGTCAGCCTGTTTGCCGCCGGGTGGAGGGGAAGCTCCCTGCGGGAGCCGGTCAGCCAGCAGAAAACCGCCGTTTTGGGGGATCAGGATGTATTGACGGTGGACTGCGGTTTGGCGGACTGTGTGATCGATTATGCCGCCGACGGCAGCACCCAGCTGACCGCCACGCTGACCGGGGCGAGCACCCATTCCAACCGGTTGGATTTTACGGTGGAGCAAACGGATGAAGGGGTTAACGTGACCCTGAAACGGCCCTTCCAGCTGTTTTTCTTTGGCTTTTATGAGGACTATGAGCTGCGCATCACGGTGCCGGAAACCTTTGAGGGGAGCTTGCGCATGGATAATGGCAGCGGGGATACCGAAATCCTCCTGACAGCGCTACAGGACGTGCGGCTGACTTCCGGTGCGGGGGAGATAAAAACAGGGGATATGACCACGGCTTCGTTCTCTGCAGACAATTCCGCCGGGAGTATTGTCACCGGCAGCATCACGGCGGAGAAGGATATTGCCATGGAAAACTCCGCTGGTAAAATTAGTACCGGGGCGCTCAGTGCCGGCGGCAAAGTGACGCTGTCTTCCAGCGCCGGGGATATTGTGGCAGATGGGTTAAAAGCAGCTTCGGCGAACGTTCGCAACTCAGCCGGGCGCACCGAGATTCATCATATTGAGGACACCGATCTCACCGCCCGGCAGTCCGCCGGGGGGATCGTCTGCCAGTATGATTCTTTTGCAGAAAACCAGATGGATATTGAAAATTCCGCCGGGCGGATTTTGCTCTCCCTCCCGGCCCAGGCGGCCTTCCGGCTGGAGGCTTCGGCCAGCGCGGGACAGGTCCGGTGCGAGTTCCCCGTCTGGGCCACCCACAACGGGAGCAGTGAGCTCTCCGGCGCCGTAGGAGAGGAGGACGCCTCCAATCTGGTGCGGCTTCACTCCTCGGCAGGGGATGTGGTGATCCAGCAAAATGGGGATTTGACTTGATACTGTCACCACTTTTTGGGTATATTGGTCTCTCCCAACAGAGAAAAACTGCGGTTTCGGCCTCTCCTTGAGGAGAGGCTCCGCCGTCAGGCGGTGGTGAGGTGATTTGGAGCAATTCTTACTTTTTCCACCTCATCCGGCGGCTTTATGCCACCACCTTCCCCTCATAGGGGAAGGTAAAGTAGCCCCTCCCAACAGAAAAAAACGCGCATATAAACACAAACACCCTCCGGGAATTTTCCCGGAGGGTGTTTTGCTATAGGAGAAAAAGGAGAAAACGTAAAAGCAACTTTTAATACGCAATGCTTATTAATAAGCAACGCCCTGTGCGATCATCGCATCGGCCACTTTCTCGAAGCCCGCGATGTTGGCGCCGGCAACCAGGTTGCCCTCTACGCCGTATTTCTTGGAAGCGTTGTAAGAATTGTGGAAGATGTTGACCATGATCTCGTGGAGCTTCTGATCCACTTCTTCCGCAGTCCAGCTGTAACGCATGGAGTTCTGGCACATCTCCAAACCGGAGGTGGCAACGCCGCCCGCGTTGGCAGCTTTCGCAGGCCCAAACAGCACGCCGGCCGCCTGGAACGCCTCGATCGCCTCGGGGGTAGAAGGCATGTTCGCACCCTCTGCCACAGCGATGACGCCGTTTTTAATCAGGGTCTTGGCCTCTTCGCCGTTTAACTCATTCTGGGTAGCGCAGGGAAGAGCCACATCGCAGGGGATGCTCCAGATGCCGCGGCAGCCCTCGGTGTAAACCGCGCCGGGAACCCGTTTGGCATACTCGGAGATACGGCCTCTTTCCACTTCTTTGATCTGTTTGACAACATCCAGCTTGATGCCGTCTTTGTCGTACACATAGCCCTGAGAGTCGGACAGAGCAACCACCTTAGCGCCCAGCTGCTGTGCTTTCTGGGTAGCGTAGATCGCCACGTTTCCAGAACCGGAAATAACCACCGTCTTGCCCTCGAGGGTCTCGTTTTTCATTTCTTTAAGCATTTCCGCCGTGAAGTACAACAGGCCGTAGCCGGTAGCCTCGGTGCGGACCAAAGAACCGCCGTAGGTGAGGCCCTTACCGGTGAGAACGCCCACAAACTCGTTGCGCAGGCGTTTGTACTGGCCGAACATAAAGCCGATCTCCCGTGCGCCCACACCGATGTCGCCGGCAGGAACGTCGGTGTCAGCACCGATGTGCTTGGACAGCTCGGTCATAAAGCTCTGGCAGAAACGCATGATTTCGCCGTCGGATTTGCCTTTGGGGTCAAAGTCGGAACCGCCTTTACCGCCGCCCATGGGAAGGCCGGTCAGGCTGTTTTTAAAGATCTGCTCGAAGCCCAGGAATTTGATAACCGAAGCGCAGACCGAAGGATGCAGGCGCAAACCGCCTTTGTACGGGCCGATCGCGGAGTTAAACTGTACACGGAAACCACGGTTGACCTGAACCTTGCCAGCGTCGTCCACCCAGGAAACCCGGAACTGGATAAAACGCTCCGGCTCCACGATGCGGTCGATGACACCGGTTTCAATAATGGAAGGATTTTTCTCAACAACAACTTCCAGAGATTCCAATACTTCCCGAACTGCCTGCAGGAATTCTTCTTCACCCTTGTTGCGTTTAACAACGGTGTCGTAAACCGACTGCAGGTACTCATTTTTTAACGCCATGGCTTAGTTGCCCCCTTAAATAGTAATTGATATTTTTATTATAAGCATAACGTTTCAAAATTGCAAGAGGAAACTGCAATTTTATTTGATTAAAATTGCAATATTTAAAAAATTTCGCATTTTTGTTTAAAATTTAGCCGGATTTATGCAAGAAAAACAAAAGCCGTTTCAAAAAATAATGTTTCCATCCGAGGGGGAAAAGGCCTCTTCCAACAAGGGAAAACCGCGCTTTCGCGGCTTTCGGGCGCGAAATGCGGGCCATACTTGCCGGCCTGCAAGCGGTTTTTCGGAAGGGTGCTGCAAATTGCAGCACCCTTTGCCGCCGCCTTTTTAGGGGGCCTTTTTGGCGGCGCAAAAAGGCCCCGCGTGCTGTCGCGGCGAAACACGACAAAAAGAGCGTAAAAAAGGGCGTACGGCAAAAATCCTTTTGCCGTACGCCTTTTTAACTGAATTACAGCACCTTGGACAAAAAGTCCTGTAGCCGCGGGTTTTTAGGATGGGAGAAAAATTCCTCCGGCGGGGCCTGCTCCATAATGCTGCCCTCGTCCATAAACAGGCAGCGGGTGGCAACCTCGCGGGCAAAGCCCATTTCGTGGGTGACCACCACCATGGTCATCCCGTCGTCGGCCAGTTCCTTCATTAAGGAGAGAACCTCGCCCACCATCTCCGGGTCCAAAGCGGAGGTGGGCTCGTCAAACAGCATCACGTCCGGGTTCATGGCCAAGGCCCGCACAATGGCGATACGCTGCTTTTGCCCGCCGGAGATCATGGACGGATAGGTGTCCGCCTTGTCCGCCAGGCCGATGCGCCCTAACAGCTGCATGGCGTTTTGCGTAGCCTGCTCCTTGGTGGCCAGCTTAAGCTTGACAGGAGCCAGGGTGATGTTGTCCAAAATGGTCAGATGGGGGAACAGGTTAAAATGCTGGAACACCATGCCCATCTTCCGGCGGAGCATGTCCACATTGCATTTGGGATCGGTGATTTTGGTCCCTTCAAACCAGATCTCCCCGGAGGTAGGGGTCTCCAGCAGATTTAAGCACCGAAGAAAGGTGGATTTTCCCGAGCCGGAGGGGCCGACGATGACCACCTTTTCCCCCTTGTCGATATGTTCGGTGATATCCTTTAGGACGTGGTTGTCCCCAAAGGTTTTAGAAAGGTTTTTAACGTCGATCACTCTTGGCCATCCTCCTTTCAATCGCTTTAAAGATCGCATTCATTCCCAGTACCAGCACCAGGTACACCAGCGCAATGGAGATCAGGGAGAAAAACGGATCCATCGTCCGGCTGCGCACCAAATCGGCGGCCTTGGTCAGATCCATGACGGGGATATATCCGGCAACGGAGGTCTCTTTTAAGATAGTGATGAATTCGTTGCCTAAAGAGGGCAGGCAGCTTTTAAACGCCTGGGGCAGGACGATGGAGCGCATGGTGGTGGCAGCGGACAGCCCCAAAGAGCGTCCCGCCTCGGTCTGGCCCTTGTCCACCGACAAAATGCCGCCCCGGACAATCTCCGCCACATAGGCGCCCGAGTTGATGCCGAAGGCTAAAACCGACACCAGAATGGTATTGTCGATAAACGAGAAGATCATAAAATAGGCGATCATCAGCTGGACGACGGTAGGGGTGCCGCGGATGACGGCGAGATACACCGAACAAATCCAGTCCAGCCATTTCAATTTTCCGGTTTGGGCGGAGTATACCCGCACAATAGCTACCAGAATACCTAAGATTACCCCGATGAGGGTGGCAAAAATGGCGATCAGGATGGTGTTTCCCAGTCCCTCTAAAAACAAAAGATACCGGTTTTGATAGATAAACGTATTGTAAAAGCTGGTAGCCAGATAATCAAAAAATGCTTCCATACAAAACGGCGTCCCTTTCTAAAGAATCAACAAACAAGGGCAGCAGGCGTTTTATGCCCGCTGCCCGAGGCTGTTTTAAAATCACCCTGTTTTCACTGCTTTTCCAGAGAGCTTACTGCTATTCCTGGGTAGTGTGATTAAGCACGTACTCGTCGATTTTGCCCTCAGCCATCAAACGCTCCAGCGTGTTGTTGATAGCCTCCAGCAGTTCGGTGTTTCCCTTCTGGACACAGAAGGCGTATTCCTCTTCCACGGTGGAACCGTCGGAGTATTTCATCTCCACCGCCTTTAAGCCGGAGTTTTCCCGGTTGGCAATGGCCTGAGCAGGCAGCTCATCCACAACCACCGCGTCCAGCTTGCCGGTGCCGATGTCGGCCGCCGCCAAGGGGGCGCTGTTGTACTGGTTTAACACCGCGCCGGAGTTATACAATATACCGTCGGTGCCGTCTTCCCGGTCAGCGGCGGCCATCAACGCGTCGTCGATGGTCAGGTCACCGGTGGTGCCCAGCTGCACGCCGATCTGCTTGCCCTTTAAGTCGTCGATGGTGTTAAAGTTCGAGTCGGTCTTCTGGACAATATATTGTTTGGATTTTACGTATTTTACCGAGAAATCCACCTGTTCTTCCCGTTCGGGGGTGACGGTGATGCCGGCCGCGCCGAAAGCGCCTTTTCCGGTTTGGATCGCGCCGATGATGGTATCGAATTTTACGTTTTCGATCTTGAGTTCCACCCCAAGGTCTTTGGCCAGCTCTTTGGCGATGTCCACGTCTACGCCGACGATCTCGTTGTTGTCGCCGATATACTCAAAGGGAGCGAACTCCGCGTTGGTATACATGACGATCTCGCCGCTTTCCTTGATTTTCTCAAGGCTCTGCTGGTCGGAGGAGCATCCCGACAGGACGCCCATAGCCATGACTGCCGCTAAGGACATGGCTAAAATGGTTTTTGTAATTTTCATAATTGACCCATTCCTTTCTTTGCCTCTGCCGCCGGGCAGAAAGGCTGAGGGGAAACTGATTTCTCTCCTCAATAAAAACTATTTTAACTGTATCATAAATTTTACCGAAAGGCAAGAGCAAGGGGGGAACCCTAGCGAAAAAAGGGAGAATTTTTATTTAAGCAGGGAGCGCATATCCTTCGGCAGGGGGCTTTTAAAACAAACAGGGATATGGGTCACCGGGTGGATAAAGGCGATCCTTGCGCAGTGAAGGGCCTGGCGGCTGATTTTTTCCTGACTGCCGCCGTACAGCCCGTCCCCTGCTAAAGGACAGCCCAGATGGGCAAAGTGCACCCGGATCTGGTGGGTGCGCCCGGTGTCGATGCGCACCCGCAAAAGGGTCATCCCCCTTGTCCGGGCAACCACCCGGTAGCGGGTGACCGCCTGTTTCCCTTCGGCAGAGACCCGGCGCTTGACAGCGCTTTCCGGCTCCCGGGCAATGGGGGCGTCGATCACCCCTTTGTCCCAGGGGATCAGGCCGCAGGCAATGGCCAGATACTCCTTTTTTAAAGACTGAGGGAGCAGAAACGCCGCCAAGGGATGCCGGGCGATCACACACAGCCCGGAGGTATCCCCGTCCAGCCGGTTGACCGGGTGGAACCCCTCCCCGGGATATTGGGCGGCGTATAAGTTTAACAGCGTGTCCTCCCGGTGGCCGTGGGAAGGGTGCACCGGCATCCCGGGAGGCTTGTCATAAACGGCCAGATGGGCGTCCTGCAGCACTATGGGAGCCGAAAGCGCCGGGTTGGGGGCATACCGGCAGGAATCGGCGGGCAGGGTGAGGCGAAGGATATCCCCCGCGCGAAGGATGTCGGGCATCCGAGCGGGAACGCCGTTTTGCAAAAAGCCGCCGGGAACCTGCTTGACCGACCGGATCAGGGTGGTGGACCAGCCCTGTTCCCGCCGGAGATAGTCCTGAGCCGAAGCGCCCTCCCACCGGGGCGGTACGCGGTAGCACAGAGAGATCATAGGGAGGGCTCCTTTCTTTATGATGAGAGAAGGGCTATTGGCCGGCTGGGTGGGATTTTCAAGGGAGGTTCTCCTCCCTTGAACCGTCTTTTCTTCATTCTCTTTTGACGGAGCAAAAGAGAATACCGCCTGTGGGTGCGGGAACCCACAGGTTAAAGTTATCGTCCAAACGATCGTTTGATCGCTAGGTTTGATTTTACAGGAATGGTGTGAAATAGATTCATTTGTGTTTTCTTCGGTTTACGGGGTTCCGCCCCCGTACGACGGACCCCTCTTTTGCTTGTCAAAAGAGGGGTGAGAAAACCAACAAAGGGGGAAGTTTCCCCCTTTGACACCCCCTCCATTTCTCGGCTGCAATTTACAAAATAAACGAAAGCCTTGGACACGGTGGATAATCGCTCTATTTTTTAGGTGGATAGGGTTCTTTTTGATTGGTTCGCCCCAGCAGATAATCCACACTAGTTCCGTAAAAATCAGCAAGCTGAATCAACATTTTTGCAGAAAAATCAAGCAGGCCGGTTTCATATTGGGAATAGGTGTTTTGCGCAATTCCCAGCAGCTTTGCAATCTGTACCTGTTTAATATCGTTATCTTCTCGTAGATCCCTGATTTTTTGATAGGCCATACAATCACCTCATATGCCATTCTATTTTATCTGAAATACAGATAAAATAGTAAAAAAGGAGGTGGTTTGGATGAAACCAGAGGGGCAGGTCTGTGAGGACTGCGTTCATTTTTACCAGCATTACGTGAAAAAAAGCAACGGTGTAGAAATTTGCTTTGTGGAAGTATTATGTGGACATTGCCCGAACCCCAGACAGAAAAAGCGGTGGAAATACTCTCCTGCCTGTCCGCTTTTTGAGCCCCGGCAGGACGGCGAATAACCAAAAAAAGTGGCTTCCCTTGCCCACAGGCCAGGAAAGCCGCTTTTTTACAGATTCCAAAGTTTAGTCGATCCGGACCGTCCAGCCGAAGGGATCGGGCAGGCGTCCCCACTGGATGCCGGTGAGCTCGTCATACAGCCGCTGGGAGATGGGGCCGATTTTGTTTCCGCCGATCTCCATTTCGATGTCGCCGTATTTTAAATGCCCCACCGGGGAGATGACCGCGGCGGTGCCGGTGCCGAATACTTCGTCCAGCTTGCCGTTTTTATGAGCCTCCACGATCTCGTCGATGGAGATCCGCCGCTCCGAAACCTTCATGCCCCAGGAGCGTATCAGCTCCAAGGCGGATTTACGGGTGATGCCGGACAAAATGCTGCCGTTTAAAGCGGGGGTGACCGCTTCGCCGTCGATGACAAAGAAGATGTTCATCGCGCCCACTTCTTCGATGTATTTGCGCTCCACGCCGTCCAGCCAGAGCACCTGGGAGTAGTTCTGCTTTTCCGCCTCCGCCTGGGCGTTTAAGGAAGAAGCGTAGTTGCCGGCGGTTTTCGCCATGCCGGTGCCGCCTTTGACCGCCCGGACATAGTTTTTCTCCACATAGATCTTCACCGGATCAAGGCCTTCGGCATAGTAGGGGCCGGAGGGGGAGAGGATAATCATAAACAGGTAATGATGGCCCGGATGCACCCCTAAATGAGCGTCGGTGGTGATGATAAAGGGCCGGATGTATAAAGAGGTGTCCTTAATGTGAGGCACCCAGTCTTTTTCGATTTCCACGAGCTTTTTAAGGCCTTCCAGACACAGCTGCTCGTCAATGGGGGGGATGGACAGCCGGGCGTTGGAGACGTTTAACCGCTTGAAGTTCTCCTCCGGGCGGAACAGCTGGATATGGTCGTCATCGGTGCGGTAGGCCTTTAAGCCTTCAAAGACTTCCTGCCCGTAGTGCAGGCACATGGCGGAAGGATCCAAAGAAATGGGGCCGTAGGGGACGATCCGCGGGTCGTGCCAGCCCTCTCCTTCATCGTAATTCATGATGAACATGTGGTCGGTAAAGGTGTTGCCAAACCCGATTTTGGATTCATCGGCCGGTTTTTCCTTAGGATGTTTGGTCAGTTCCACAGCAATGTTGCTCATGACGAGTCCTTCTTTCCCAAATATAAAATGTGAAAATATGAAACATTTCACGAATTAACTTTCATTATAGCAAGATTCTATGCGTCTTTCAATCGGTTTTCGCAAAAAAATGACTGATTTTACGAAAAAAGTTGCTTTTTGTCCTGGGGAAGTCCTGAAACGCCGGATAAACCAGCCGCCGGGATGCTTATTCCTCCCCGGGGAGAAGGCGGCGGTCTTTGTCGGTGATGGGGCGGAACACCCGGCAGGGGCTGCCGATGGCCACCACATTGGCGGGAATATCCCGGGTGACAATGCTCCCCGCGCCGATAACCGAGTTCTCCCCGATGGTCACTCCGGGGAGGATGATGCTTCCCGCCCCGATCCAGACGTTGTTCCCAATGTGGACCGGCAGGTTATACTGGGCGGTTTTCCGCCGCAGCTCCGGGTCGATGGGGTGGGTGGCGGCGTCGATGGTGACGTTGGGGCCGATCATCACGTTGTCGCCGATAAAGATCTCCCCGTCGTCCACCAGCGTCAGGTTAAAGTTGGCGTATACATTGTTTCCCAAATGGGTGTGGCGGCCCCAGTTGGCCCGCAGGGGAGGCTCGATATAGCAGTTTTCGCCCACTTCGCAAAGCAGACGCTTTAAAATCTCTCCCCGCTTTTGCTGCTGGGAGGGGCGGGTCTCGTTAAAGTCGTATAAAATCTCCAGGCAGGCCAGCTGCTCCGCCCGCAGGTCTTCGTTGTCGTCAAAATAAATTTCGCCGGAAAGCATCCGTCTTTTCACTTCGTTAATATCCATAGGGTGTCACTTTCCTTTTTCCGTACCGGAAAGGGGATTTTCCGGCTTTTTGGCGCGGATAATCAAAAATGCGGGTTTGATAAACTCCTTGGCAAGGTCGGGGCGCTGTTTTATCGCCTGGGGGGAAGGGGTGGGCTCCACCGCGTCGGTGAGCACAAAGCCCGCGTGGGCCAGGGTGGTTAAAATCTCCCCCATCGGCCGGTGGTAGTTTACCACGCCTTCCACAAACCAGGTCCCCACCCGCCGGCCGCTTTTAGCGTAGTCCGAAAAGGTGTAGGAGCAGGGGTTCCCCTGCTCATCCTGATTAAAATGCCCGGCGCAGTCCAGCGTGGCGGTGACGATGGGATGCTCCTGGGACCACAAAAGCACCCCGCCGGGATGTAATAAGGAAAAGCAGCCGGCCATCAGCCGGGGAAAATCCTCCGCGTAATGAAAGGCTAACGAACTGTAGATCAGGTCAAACCGCTCCCCTTCGCTTACCAGCTGGGAAAGGCCGGCCATGTCCATCCGGCGGTAGGTAATGCCCGGGTGGGAGGCCTCTTTTTGGGCAGCGCTTAGCATCTTTTGGGACAGGTCGATCCCCATCACCCGGGAGGCGCCCCGGTTTATAAAATCCAGGCAGTTATGCCCAAAGCCGCAGCCGATATCCAGCACCCGCTTTCCGGTCAGGCCGGGGAGGAGGGCCTGCATGGCGGGCTGTTCCAAAAGGTCGTTGTAGCTTTTTCCTTCCCGCAGCTTGCGGTATTCGTTAAAAAAGGTTTCGTTGTCAAAAATATTCTGGCTCATGACAAGCTCCTTAAAAGCAAAAATGGAGGGAGAAGGAGGCAAAGCATGCTTAGTTAAAGCTGTTTTGGTCGGCGGAGGAAAACAGCTCCGCCACCATGCCGGCAAGTCCCCGGTTTTGCACCGAGGAAAGCTCCGGGTCGGCGGATATGATCTGTTTGGCTAAGGCCTGGGTTTTGCGGAGCACCTCCATATCCTCCGCCATGCTGGCGATTTTAAGCCCGGGGAGGCCGTGCTGCCGGGAACCGAAAAAGTCGCCCGGCCCCCGCATTTTCAAATCCTCCTCCGAGATGACAAACCCGTCGTTTGTCTGGCACATCACCTTTAAGCGGCGGCGGGTTTCCTCCCCCCGGTGGTCCGAGACGAGGATGCAGGTGGAGGGGTATTCCCCCCGGCCCACCCGGCCGCGAAGCTGATGAAGCTGGGACAAGCCGAACCGCTCGGCGTTTTCAATGAGCATAATCACCGCGTTGGGGACGTCCGCTCCCACCTCGATGACGGTGGTGGAAACTAAAAGCTGGATGTCTCCCTTCACAAAAGCGGCCATCACCGCCTCTTTTTCAGCGGATTTCATCCGGCCGTGCAAAAGCCCCACCCGGTAGCCTTTAAAATCTTCCCGGGAAAGCCGCCGGGCATAGGCGACTGCGGCGTTTAGCTCCCCGGCGTCGGCCTCGTCGATCAAGGGGCAGACAATATACCCCTGGCGGCCCTCATCCAGGTGCTTTTTGATATAGCCGAACGCCCGCTGCCGCTTGGCGGAATCGATGGCGTAGGTGGCCACAGGCTTGCGCCCTTTTGGCAGCTCGTCCAGCACCGAGATGTCCAGATCCCCGTAGATCATCAGCGCCAGCGTCCGGGGGATAGGGGTGGCGGACATCACCAGCACATGGGGGTTATCCCCCTTTTGGATCAGCCGGGAGCGTTGTCCCACCCCGAACCGGTGCTGTTCGTCGGTGATCACAAGGCCCAGCCGGTGAAAAGAGACCGAATCCTGCACCAAAGCGTGGGTGCCCACTACCACCGAGTAGCCCCCCTGGGCGATCAGCTCTTTTAAATCCGCTTTCTGCCGGGGGGTGAGCCCTCCCGTGAGGAGGCAGACCTTGACCCCGCAGGGGGAGAGCATTTTGCTCAGGGTGTGAAAATGCTGTTCCGCCAAAATCTCGGTGGGGGCCATCAAAGCGGTCTGGAACCCGTTTTTGGAAAGCACAAAGCTCAAAGCCGCGGCCACCGCCGTTTTGCCCGATCCCACGTCCCCCTGGAGCAGCCGGTTCATGGGGGAGGGGCTGCCCATATCCTCCACCGCCTCCCGGACGGCCCGCTGTTGTGCCCCGGTGAGGGAAAAGGGCAGGGCGGAATAAAAGGGGGTTAAATCCACCGGGGAAATCCGCACGGAGGTCTCTTTGCGGTTGCGGGATTTTAACCGCAAAAGCCCCAGCTGCAGGGTGAGGAATTCCTCAAAGATCAGCCGGTTTTTGGCGGCGGAAAGGGCGGAGCGGTCGTGGGGGAAGTGGATGTTCTGCAGGGCAAACCGCAGGTGGCAAAGGCCGTATTCCCGGGTGATCTCCGAGGGCATGGGGTCGTACACATCATCCCCCAGCAGGGAAAACAGCCCGGCCACATCCTTGGAGATCGTCTTGGAGGTAAGCCCTTCGGTCTGATGGTAAATAGGGCGGATTAAATTTTTCTCGTCCCCGGGCAGCACCGCGGGGGAGGCCATCTCCTTGCGGTAGAGGTTGCCGGATATCTTGCCGTAAAAATAATAGGTCTTGTTAAGTTCCAGGGAATCATACAGGTATTTGCTGTTAAAGATGGTGACGGTCATATCCTGCTCCCCGTCGGTGACAAACACCTTAAATAAGCTCATCCCCTTGCGGATGCGCTGTTCCGGCTGTTTTTTGTACACCGTCCCCTTAATAATGGCATTTTCCCCGGGAACTGCTGCGGCGACGGGGACCGGGGAGGAAAAGTCCAGGTAATCCCGGGGATAAAACCGGATCAGGTCCCCGGCGGTTTTTACTTTCAGCTTTTCATAGGCCGCCGCCTTTTTGGGCCCCACTCCTTTTAAGTACTGAACAGGCTGTTTTAACAGCTGGGAAGCTTCCTCCATCCCATCACCTCCTGGGAAAACCGCCCGTAAAATTCCTATACGAATTTTACGGGCGGGGCTTTGTTGTTATCACAATTGTTTAGGGGCTAAAAACACGGTTTTTGCGCGTTTGCGCGCAAAATGCGGCCTTTTGTGTACAGGCTGCAAGTGTTTTTATAAGGAAATGTTGCAAACATTTCCTTTGTACATGCCGCCGGTTTTGATATTTTAGGTCTATAAAATCTTATCAGAATTTTACGGGCGGTATAAATTAAAGGCTATTCTACTGATACGATATAATAATACACCGGCTGGCCGCCGTTAATGAGGTTGATTTCCACATTGTCGCTGATCTTAGCCCGCAGCGCCTCATACGCCTCGTCGGCCTGGGCGTCGGTGACGTCCGCGCCGTAGATCACCGTGATAAAGCTGGAATCCCGCTTGACCATCCGGCTGGTAACCTTGATGAGAGCCTTGGTTACATCCTTTTCGGTGAAGGAGAGCTTGCCGTTTTCCAGGCCCAAAATCTCTCCTTCCTTGATTTTGTGGCCGTCGTAGTCGGAATCCCTGGCCGCAAAGGTGATCTGGCCGGTGGACACATGGTCTAGGGCTTTGGTCATATTAAGACGGTTGTCCGCAAAATCAGCATCCGGGTCAAAGGCCAGCATGGCGGACAATCCCTGGGGGATGGTGCGGGTTTGCAGCACGCACACCCGGCGGTCAGCCAGCTTGACCGCCTGCTCCGCGGCCATGATGATGTTTTTGTTGTTGGGCAGCACAAATACCGTCTGAGCGGGAACCGCCTGGATGGCCCGCAGGATGTCCTCGGTGGAGGGGTTCATGGTCTGTCCGCCGCTGACGATTTTATCCACGCCCAGGTCTTCAAACAGGCTTTGCAATCCCTGGCCTGCGGCTACCGCCACAAATCCGAAGGGGCGCTCGGGATCCACGGGAGCATAATCGTCCTCGATGGCGGCCTGCTCGGCCTCGTGCACCTTGTTTTCATGCTGCTCCCGCATGTTTTCGATCTTAATCTTGGTGAGGGTGCCGAACTTTAACCCTTCCTGCAAGGCGTTGCCGGGGTTTTCGGTGTGCACATGCACCTTGATGATGTCGTCGTCATCCACCACCACCACGCTGTCGCCGATGGATTCCAGATAGGCGCGCAGGGCTAAAGAGCCCTTGGCGTTTTTCGCCTTGTTGACGATATACTCGGTGCAATAGGTAAACTGGATATCCGCCTCGGCTTCGGCTGCCGCGTTTTTGGGAGCCATCACCGGGGAGGGGGCTTCTTCCTTTTGGACAGGCTCGATCATTTTGCCGGTTTTAAAGACGCTTTGCATCCCCTCCAGCACGATCACAAAGCCCTGGCCGCCGGCGTCCACCACGCCGGCTTTTTTGAGCACCGGCAAAAGCTCCGGCGTCTGCTGCAAAGCGGCTTTGGCCTCGTCCACAATACAGTCAAACACGGTGTTTAGATCATTTGTTTCTTTGGAAAGCTCCACCGCTTTTTCCGCCGCCAGCCGGGAAACAGTCAAAACCGTGCCCTCGGTGGGCTTCATCACCGATTTGTAGGCGGCTTCCACCCCCAGCTGCAGCGCGTGGGCCAGGTCGGCGCCGTTGGCGGTCTCTTTGCCCTTGAGCCCTTTGGAAAAGCCCCTAAACAACAAGGATAGGATGACGCCGGAATTTCCTCTGGCCCCCCGCAGCAGGCAGGACGCCGCAACGTCCGCCGTCTGGGTGACGGTGGGGTTATTTAATTTCATCAGTTCGCCTTTTGCGGCGCTGATGGTCATGGACATGTTGGTGCCGGTGTCCCCATCGGGGACGGGGAAGACATTTAACTCGTCTACCTCCTGCTTGTGATTGACAATGTTGTTTGCCCCCGACAAAAAAGCGTCCCGGAGCGTTGATCCACTTAACACGGTAGCATACCACCTCTGTACAAATTATGAAAAAGTCAGGCCAAGGCCTTATTATTCGTTTTTCATCCCGTCGATAAACACGTTGACCCGGGCGACGGTAAGCCCCGAGACCTCCTCGATCACATACTTCACCTTATTGATAATGCTCTTGACAATGGCGGTGACGTTGGTGCCGTACATGACGATAATGTGCAGGTCGATCACAAATTTTTCTTTGTTGTACCGCACCCGGATGCCTTTTTCCGGAATCCGGCGCTTGCCAAAGCGCATATTGTTCAGATAGTTTTTCACGCCCTGGGTGGCTCCGGCTGTGGCCATGCCCGCTACGCCGTAGCAGTTCATGACGGTGCCGCCCACCAGATTGACAAAGAAATCGTTGGAAATATCGATCCTTCCCAGATGGTTTTCCAGTCTGACCATAATAAACCCTGCCTTTCAGTGAAATTTCCAGACGTGCGCCGGAAAGGGGAATCTGTTTTGCTGACGGATAATGCTGTTTTATTATTTCCAGTCGGTGATGTTATAAAACACGTCCGACGGGGTTGCCACAATAGACGTTTGGATGTTCCGGTTATAGGCTACGATCCCGCTGCGGAAAAGCAGAGGGATAAAAGGGGTTTCCTTATTAAACAGCTCCGCAAAGGCGGCATAGGTGCCGCTGCCGCTTTGATAGGCGGTATAGGCGGCTTTTAACTCGTCGCTGGCGCTGATCCCGGCGTTTAGCGGCGCAGTGTTAAAAAAGGCGGAGATGTCCATGTTGTATAAAAGCTTGGTCTCCCCCAGGTACAGGTCAAAATCCTGCTTGGACACCTTGGCGGAAAAGTCGGAGAAATTCTCCTCGGTGACCACATTGATGTCGATACCCACCTCCCGCAGGGCGCTTTCAATGGCGCTGGCGGTGAGCACCTTGTAGTTGTTGTCCCCGTTGATTAATAAATTGAGGGTGATGGGGGTGTCTCCGTTTAAGCGCACGGCGCTCATATCCTGTTCGGTGTACCCCAAGCCGTCCAGCAGCTCGTTTGCTTTTTGCTGGTTATAGCCGGGGAATTTGTCCCCCGACAGATCTTCCCCTAAGTCGAACACGGGATTGGTGGGAAGATAGGTGGCCGTCCCCCGGCCGGAATAGCCTCTGGACAAAATGGATGTGCGGTCAAGGGCATAGGAGAGGGCACAGCGGAATTCCGGGTCCTTGAGCACCCCCCGGGAGGAGTTGATGCCGATGTAGATCATGTTATTGAGGGATACCGGCTGGGTGGCCGCGCCGATGCCGCCGATTTCCCCTTTGCTTAGATCCGAAAACATCAGCGCCACGGTGCCGGTTTTCACGCTGGTCATAATCGCCTCGTCGTCCGGCGCGGTCACCAGCGGGATGGTTTTAAATTTGGGATCGGCCTGGCCGTGCCAGCCGGTGTTGTAGGTAAGGGTGTAGTTGTCATTGCCGTCCGCCTGCAAAACATAGCGGCCCGCCCCGATGGGGATATCCCCCGCTCCCTCGGCGGTGTTGTTTTTGACAATGGGGACGTCCAGGCAGCTTGCAAAATTGCGGTCGGCTTTTGCCAGGGTAAAGACCACCCGGTTGTTCCCGTTGGCGGAAACATTGGCCACATTGGCAAGCCTCGCCCCGTAAAGGGAGGAGGATTTTGCCCGGTTGATGGAGTAAACCACCGATTCCGCCGTTAAAGCGGAGCCGTCGGAAAACCTGACCCCGTCTTTTAAGGTGACGGTGCAGGTGGCGCCGGATATAGAAACGTCGCTTGCTAAAACGTTTTCGGGGACAAGTTCGGTGTTCAGCTTTACAAGGCTGTCATAGATCAGAGGAAACAGGGTGGAGTTCACCAGCGTAGTGGCCGAATAAGGATTAAAGGAGTCGTCCATATTGGCCGCTAAGGAAATCGAGGACAGCGCAACACCGGTAAATTCCGACGAGGTGTCGGTCTGGGGCTTTACGGTGGTGAGCGCTTCATCCTGAGCGGCGCTGCTGCATCCGGTTAAAAACAGCAGAAGGGCACAGCCCGCGGCCGCCGCTTTGGTACAAATCCGCCCCAGGCGGGGAAACAACGAATTCAGGGGGTTTTTACGCAGCATAGGGGGACCTCCGGTCTCACGGAAAAGAAAACGGCGATACAGTCGGGAATATAGAATCATAACACATAAAAGCGATTGCAGGCTGTCGAATATATCATAAGCACAAAGCGCGAATGGGATAATGGGCGATTTTCACCAGCTACCTCATCTGAGACGAATGCTAAAATGTTATAAATATCGTCACGCAGGCGGACGATGCACAAAGGTTTATTGCAAAATTTATCATTTTGCAATGAATCTTTTCCTGCATATTGCTATTTTTTATCTTATCATTAAGAGAAAACCGGTGACATGCGCGTCGGTTTTCGGCACACAGCCAATCCCGTGATAGCGGGATTGGCCGGGGGAATGTTAGAAAGGGGGCTTGCCCCTCTTCTACAGACTCTGTGGCTATTATACCATGAGCGCAGCGCGCGAATGAGATAATTGGCCATAGGGCGGAAGCGAACAATGTGAGCGAATCGCCCGGCCATAAGAATAACGTATAATAACCACGTTGTGGTTATTATATCATATTTTTGGCCGATGTAAAACCTTTGTTTTAAGAGAATAGACAGAAAGAAAAACCACTATTTTTGCCGTAATTTTGAAAATCTCTCCGAATCGCTGGACTTTTGCCTGTCCGGTTGGGTATAATGGGAACAGAACAATGCCAAAAGGGAGGGAAGGCCTTTGAAATTCCCCTGGAACAAACGTTATCTGTCCATGGGGATTACCGCTTTTGCGGTGATCGCGTGCAGCATTTTATTTTACCTGTTTCTACGGAATTTTAACGTGGTGGCGGGCTTTTTGGGAAAGATTACGTCGGTGTTGATGCCGGTGATTATGGGGTTTGCCATCGCGTATCTGTTAAATCCTCTGTTGAACTTTTTTGAACAAAAATGCTTTACCCCCCTTTTAAATAGAATGAAGCTGAAAAAAATTCCCAAGGGGCTGTCCCGCGGCTTGGGAATTTTCGCCACCCTGGCGCTGACCATCGCCGTGCTGGCGGTGCTGATCAGCTTGATCCTTCCCCAGCTGTTTGTAAGCATCGCGGGGATGATCGAAAAGATGCCCGCGTATTTTAACGATTTAAAAGAATATGGAACCGAGCTGTTAAAATCCAATCCCGACCTGTCCCAGTTTGTCAACGAGCAGTTCGATTTGATTATGAAATACCTGCAAACAGCCTTTGACAAACTGACTCCCTATCTCAACGACCTGCTGGGCGGGGTGACCCAGGGAGTTCTGGGCTTTATCAATGCGGTCAAGGATCTTTTGATCGGCTTTATCGTATCCATTTACATTATGGCCGCCCGGGAGAAGTTTTTGGCCCAGGCCAAAAAAGTGGTGTACGCGGTGTTCCCCCAGCATATGGGGAAAAAGCTTATGCGGGTCACCTTAAAAACCCACCGGATCTTCGGGGGCTTTTTAACCGGCAAGATCCTGGACGCCATGATCGTGGGAATCCTCTGCTTTATCGGCACCTCGATTTTTAGCTGCCCTTACGCCCTGCTGGTAAGCGTGCTCATCGGCGTCACCAACGTCATCCCGTTTTTCGGCCCGTTTATCGGGGCGATCCCCAGCGCGCTGATTATCTTTTTGGAGGATCCTGCCAAGGCGCTGATCTTTATCGTCTTTATCATCATCCTCCAGCAGGTGGACGGCAATATCATCGCCCCCAAGATTTTAGGGGACTCCACCGGTTTGTCCGCTTTCTGGGTGATCTTCGCCATTTTGCTGTTCGGCGGCCTGTTTGGGATTTTGGGAATGTTTATCGGCGTTCCCGCCTTTGCAGTGATCTACACCATCATCTCCACCCTGCTGGAAGACCGGCTGGAGAAAAAGGGGCTTCCCACCGCCACCGAGGATTACAGGGCGGAAGAATCCGCCGGCCCGCCTCCGGAAGAACAGCCGGCGGGGGAGTGAGCTTGGGGTGAAAAGAGTAAGAAAAAAGCCCTGCGGAATTTTTTCCGCGGGGCTTTTGTGATTGGATCTCGATTTACTTTAATAGCTTTATTAAAAAGATTTTTTATATTGAATGAAATTTTACTTGAAAATTGCTATTTCAGCTATTATATTAAATGTGGGAGGTGATGGAAAAAAAGGAAATGTATACTATAATTTACAAAATGGGGGGGTGATCTTTAAAATATAAAAATAAAATTTTTGCGAATCTAAATTAATAACCCGAAAGTTCATAACAAAAAATTAAAAAGAGGGGATTCCGCGTGAAAAAACAAATTATAAGTATATTATTAGCTATGTGTGTTGTGAGTTCCAGTTCAGCATTTGCATTATCTTCAAATCAAACGCAAAATGGTATAGAGCCTAGAGCGACAACCACATTTTTAATTGATAATGATACGATTGACTCGAGTTGCTCAAATTCAAGGTATGGATTCAATGAATACTTAAGCGATACTGGCCACTATAATAATGATGCCAGACGGCAGTTAACAAAAGGAGGAGGAAGTTATTGGTATCGCTGGGAAAGTAATGGGGGCTTTTGGAAAAATGGAACTATTTACGCAAAAGTTGGCGTATATGTAAATAATAAGTACTTTCTGGATTCCGCTGCTGAGTACTATGTTGAAAGGACGTATAGTACTATAATGGCTCCGGTGGGAACGTTAAATCAAAATTATGCAAAAGCTGGATGGAATTATTTTAATGAAATATCATTAAACTCGCTATCTGCTGACGGCGCTAATAAAAGCAGTTTTGTAGAAGTTTGGCCGTCCGGAAACAACCAGACCGGTTATACCGGCGCTGACGCCATTCAGGTAACTTACCGTTAAACGAGGGAGGAATTGTTATGAAAAAGATGAAAGAGAAAATTATGATTGGTGTTGCAGTGGTTGGCGTGGCAGCATCCGCATCCATCAGCGTGTTAGCATGGGGACTAAGCAGCACGGGGAACCAGGTGTCCGCCGCCGCTGCCTGGCCTAAGGTGTCGTCTAATATGGCGGTAGATGGGGAAAAAGCCCAGCAGGAAGAAACCATCGTCAACGACCAGTCGTTAACGAAACAAAATATTTTCAACAAAATGTTGAATTCGGTTGATTATTATCAATCGGTATACGGGAGCTTTGAAGTTTCCAATGCCGCCTTTGGCGACCAAACCGTTTCCTATCAGGCGGGATTAGAGGATAAGGTGTCTTATCAAAAGATCGAGGGAACCGGTATTGATCAGGAGCAGTATTATCAAAATAATGAGCAGATCAAGTATGACAACAAGGCCCGCACCTATCGTGTCAGCGCGGTGGCGGAGTTTGTGGAGGAACCCCAGCTGAGGAGTGGCGCCAGAATCACCGAAAATGAAGATGGAACCAAGAACTATTTTTACAGAGGGGATGTTACCCATACGGGCTTTGCTTCTTCCATGAGTTTGCTGCCTCAGGAGATGGCCTTTGGCTTCTTGGAGGACTTCTCCCTGTGGGAGATCACGGGAACTGAAACCTATCTGGGCCGGGAGGCTGTGCGCATCGAAGGCCTCACCGAAGAGGCCTATGGGGATAAGCTTAGTGTGGAGAGCTTTGTCTTTTTAGTGGATCGGGCCACCGGCATCCTGCTACGGTATGACGGCTACGATCAAGACGGCGCGCTTACCGATTCCATGCACACCACCCAGATCGCTATTGACCAGGGGCTGTCCATAAATCTAAACGCCCGCTCGAATAAATATGCGGGATACACCGAATTGGTGCGCGGCCAGTAAAAAAGGCATATAAAAAGCGGAGGCATTTTGCCTCCGCTTTTTTGCGCATACGCATAAAATCAATAGTTCTGCGCTTTGATCTGGAAATACGCCTGGGGATGGCGGCAGACCGGGCAGACGGCGGGAGCCTCCGGCCCGTAGTGGACCCGGCCGCAGTACCGGCAGATCCAAAGCTGGGGGCCGTCCTTTTTGAACACCTGGGACTGCTTGATGTTTTCCGCCAGCTTGCGGAACCGCTCCTCGTGATCCTTTTCGATCTCCGCCACCATCTCGAACTGCTTGGCGATGGTGGTGAACCCCTCCGCCTTGGCCTCTTCGGCGAAGTTTTTATACATCTCGGTCCATTCGTAGTGCTCGCCGGCTGCGGCGTCCTCCAACCCCTCGGCGGTAGGAGGGGTCTCACCGCCCCGCAGATGCAAAAACCACTGGTAAGCGTGGGCCTGCTCGTTGGCGGCGGTTTCCTCAAACAGATCGGCGATCTGCTCGTACCCGTCCCGCCGGGCGGCCTTGGCGTAAAAGATGTATTTGTTGCGCGCCTGGCTTTCCCCGGCGAACGCCGCCATCAGGTTGGCTTCGGTTTTACTCCCCTTTAATTCCATGAAGATCCGCTCCTTTGCAGAAAATTTTCATCCCTAGTATGGACAGAGGTTTTAAAAAACATGCAGGGGGGACGAAAATTTTCCCAATACGCTGCATAACCCCTGTCGGCAAAGGCCAATACTGAGAGGGAAATACGAAAGATAAAGGAGCGTTTTTCATGACGGCAAAGGAGACAAAAACCGCCCTTCGGTTTGACGAAGGCGGGCTGTGCGGTCAGCTTCACAAGGATATGACGCCGGAGCTTTGCGCCCGCCTGGGAAGGGCGGCGGGGGCCCTTGCACCGGGGAAAAAGCTGGGGCTCGGATGTTCCGGACCGGGCGGAGCCAGGGCCTTGGGGCTCGCCTTGGCGGGCGGGGCGATGTCCGCCGGGGCGCAGGTGCTGGATTTCGGGGAATGCCCCCGGGCGGTATTTGATTTCTGCATGGCTCAAAGCGGCGCGGAAGCGGGCTTTTTTATCGAAGGAGAACACCAGATCTCCCTGTCCGCCGTGGACAAGGGCGGGCTCCCTGCGGCCAGAGAGCGGGAGCGGGCGCTGGAATATCAGGCCATGCATGTAAACGGAGAAGCTTTCCCCCCTCCGGGAAGCTACACCCCCGCTCCCGGCTTTGTGAAACGGTATCCCTTTGCACTTTTAACCCTGGCGGCCGTCCCGCTGGAGGGGGAGGGGGTGTCGGTGCGCTCCTCGGGAAAACAGGTGGCCGGCATGATGAAGGATACCTTCGCCCGGCTGGGATGCCGCCCCTCTTTGGAGCGCAGCATCCAGATTTCCGCCGACGGGACGGCCCTTTCCTTTTACACCCCCCAGACGGGCTATGTGTTTATGGACCATCTGCGGGCCATCTGCTGTCTGGGGGAGTTTATGCGGGGGGCGGATGTGGCGGTGGAGGAGTCCTCTCCCTGGGCGCTCACCGCCCTGGCCCGGCAGTACGGCCGCCGGGTGCTGCGCTATTCCCCGGCAGGAGAAGGGGATGAAGGCGCTAAAAAGCTGGCGGAAGAACAGCCCTTTTTGCGGGACGGAATGATGATGGCGGTCTACCTTTTATCCTTTTTAAAAGAGCATGAGGTTTCCCTGGAGGAAGCCCTGCGGCTGATCCCGGATTTTTATACCGTCCGGCGGTTTGTGGCGGTGCCGCCGGCAGGCTCTCATCAGTATCGGGATAAGCAGGGCCAGGTGACGGTGAAACCGGTGAAGTCCGGCAAAGGGGTCTGGGTGCTGGCGGAAAGCGAAAAAGCGGAGACGGCCATGGAATTATGCGACCTTTACGAGGATAAACTGAAAAAGGCCGCCCTTGACACAGGGGAGAAATCAAGGTAATATAGACATAAGATTTGTGTTCGGAGCATTTTCCCATTGGGATGTGCGTCAGGGAGCTTTCGCAAAGATGCTGCGGCCCTATACATCCCCCATTTAACAGTGCGGAAAAAATGAAAAGGCAAAGCCGGAACCCGGGACGGAAAAATGGGCTCCGGCAGCCGGAAAATGAAGGTTCTTCAAATCAGCAAACATCCACTACATAAACGAGGGATACGGTTGGAACCAGGAAAAAAGGAAGCAGGGCGCAAAGCAAGATGCTTAAAGCAAAATGCTTTTAAAAGCGCGCTGCTTGGTTTGAGATGCCTTTTTTTGTGAAAACCGGTTGTTTTTCTTCGTTTAACAAAATTCGACGATAAGCGAGGGAACAGCGTGACAAATGATACTGTAAAAAAAGAGTCCTCCAAAGCAGCGGAAGCCCCGGCGGAGAAAAAAAGCCGTCCAAACAACACGGGCGGCCGGCGGCGCAAGCCCGCGGCAAAAGGGTCATCCGCCAAAACCGGCGGGGAGGCCAAAACCTCAGGTAGTGCTGCTTCGGCTGGCGCGGAAGCAAAAGCTAGCGCAGCCTCTTCGGAAGGGAAAAAGGTCCCGGCCAAGGGGCAAGGGGCCTCCGGGCAGAAGGCCGGGGGCCGTAAAAAGACGGCCGGGAACAGAAAACCGGCGGGCCAAAACACCGGGCGAAAGGCCTCGGAAAAAAGCGCCGCCGCCGAGCCCAAGGAAACAGCGGTAAAAGGAAAAGCCGCTTCGGGCGGGGCCTCCCGGGGAAAGGGCCGCACCCAGAAAAATTCCCGGAGCAAAGACCACCGCAAGCCGCCGGTGCGGATTATCCCCTTAGGCGGCTTAAACGAGATCGGCAAAAACATGACCTGCTATGAATGCGAAAGTGACATGATTTTGGTGGACTGCGGCACCGCCTTTCCGGACGCGGAGATGCCGGGCGTGGACCTGGTGCTCCCGGATTTCTCCTATGTGGAGAAAAACGCCGACCGGCTGCGGGGCATCGTGCTCACCCACGGCCACGAAGACCACATCGGCGCGCTGCCTTATTTTTTAAAGAAAATCAACGTCCCGTTGTACGGCACCGCGCTGACGCTGGGACTGGTGGAAGGCAAGCTAAAAGAACACGGCCTTTTGGGCAAGGTGCAGTTAAACGTGGTCAAACCCGGGCAGACGGTTAAGATGGGCTGTATGTCGGTGGAGTTTATCCATGTGAACCACTCCATCCCCGACGCGGTGGCCTTTGCTATCACCACCCCGGCGGGCGTCATCATCCACACCGGCGACTTCAAGGTGGACTATTCCCCCATCGAGGGCGGCATCATCGACATCGCCCGGTTTGCGGAGCTCGGCAACCAGGGGGTTTTGTGCCTGTTGTCCGAGTCCACCAACGCCGAGCGCCCCGGCTCCAGCATGAGCGAGCGCAAGGTGGGCTATTCCTTTGAGTCTTTATTTAAAAATGCCGCCGGGAAGCGGCTGATCGTGGCGACCTTTGCCTCCAACATCCACCGGGTGCAGCAGATTGTGGACAACGCCCAGCGGTACGGGCGAAAGATCGCGGTCTCCGGCCGCAGTATGGTTAACGTGGTGGCCAAAGCCACCGAGCTCGGGTATCTGACCATCCCCGACGGGATGCTCATCGACATTGACGAGATCAGCCGGTATCCCAACGACCAGATCACCCTGATTACCACCGGCAGCCAGGGAGAGCCTATGGCCGCCCTGTCCCGGATGGCGTCGGGGGATCACCGCAAGGTGAGGGTCACCAGCGAGGATTTCATCATCATTTCAGCCAACCCCATCCCGGGCAACGAAAAGCATGTTAACCGGGTGGTCAACGACCTGCTCAAGCTGGGGGCCGACGTGGTGTACGAGGCGATGTACGAGGTCCATGTTTCGGGCCACGCCTGCCAGGACGAACTGAAGATGATGCTTTCTTTAACAAAACCCAAGTTTTTCATGCCCATCCACGGGGAGTATAAGCATCTGAAAAAACACGCGGGACTGGCCCAGATGATGGGAGTCGCCCCCGACCACATCCACATCGGCGACATCGGCGAGATCATCGAGCTCGACGGCGTGGACATGAAGGTGGTGGGCGCGGCGCCTGCCGGCAAGGTGCTGGTGGACGGCTACGGCGTAGGCGACGTGGGCTCGATCGTTTTACGGGACCGCAAGCATCTGGCCGAGGACGGCTTGATTGTGGTGGTGGCTACCATCGAATCCGAAGGAGGCTGTACGGTGGCCGGGCCGGACATTGTTTCCCGGGGCTTTGTGTATGTGCGGGAGTCCGAGGAGCTGATGGCCCAGGCCAAGGAGCTTGTCAAATCGGTGCTGGAGGACTGCGCCGACCGCAATGTGCGGGAATGGGGCGTTTTAAAGGGCAAGATCAAAGACGAGCTTTCCAACTTTATTTACCGGAAAACCAAGCGGTCACCGATGATCCTGCCGGTGATCATGGAGATATAGGTTTATAGAAAACAGAAAAAACGGCAAACGTTGCGGTTTTACTTTTCAGCGAGGGGATACAGAAAGGCGGTGCAGGGTTGAAACAAAAAAGGATCTGGCTGGTAAGGCCGGTGTTCATCGCGTTTGCGGCGACGGATCTTTTGTTTGCGGCGGCGGCGCTGTTTTTTGACTGGCGCCTGGCCGTAGGGATTTTTGTGGTAACGCTGGTGATTTCAGCGGTGGCCTTTTGGCGCTTGCGAAACATCCAGCAGGAAACCTATCAGTTTTTGCAGGATCTCGGCGAGCATTTAAATCTGGCGGACCGGGAAGCTCTTCACAACTTTCCCATCCCGGTGATCGTCGTCAGCGGCTCCGCCGAGATCATCTGGTACAACGACCGGTTCCGCAACGGCCTGTTGGACGGGGAGGACGCCTATGGCGTCAGCCTGTCGGCCATTACCGACCTTGCGCCGGAGGAATTCTGTGCCTCCCAGGGCGTGCAGCTAAGGTATAAAGAGCGGGATTTTAAGGTGTTCGGCTTTAATTCCGGAGACGAGGAAAATCCCCTGTACATGCTGTATTTTACCGAGGACACCGAGATCAAGCAGATGGCGGACGAATACAAACTAAGCCGTCCCTCGGTGCTCATTATCCTCATCGACAACTATGAGGAACTGATGCAAAACGCCAAGGAAAGCGAAAAATCCCGGGTGTTAGGGGAAATCGACTTTGTGCTGGAGGCCTTTATGGCTCCCACCACCGGCTTTATTTACAAGCTTTCCTCCGACCGTTTTTTGGCGGTGGTGGAAGAGCGGCATTTGCAGGACATGATCCAAAACCGCTTCCGCGTGCTGGATGAAGCCCGCCAGATCAAGGCGGGGGATTCGGTGCCCGTCACCCTTTCCATCGGCGTGGGGCGGGGAGCCAAAACCCTGGCGGAAAGCGAGCAGTTTGCCAAACAGGGCCTTGACATGGCTCTGGGCCGGGGCGGCGACCAGGTGGCGGTGAAAACCGCCGGCGGCTTTGATTTTTACGGCGGGGTGAGCAAGGGCTACGAAAAACGCACCAAGGTAAAAACCAGGATTATCGCCGCGGCGCTGAACGAACTGATCGAAGCCAGCGATAACGTGATCGTCATGGGCCACCGGTTCGGGGATTTGGACTGCACGGGCGCCGCCATCGCCATGGCCCAGGCCATGCGCCGGCTGGGAAAGGATTCCTTTGTGGCGGTGGACCAGGAAAAAAGCCTTGCCAAGGTGCTGATCCAGCGGGTGAAGGAGCAGGAGGGGAACGACGGCCTGTTTTTGCATCCGGAGGTGGCGATAAGCCGGGTGACGGCCAAAACCCTGATGATCGTGGTGGACACCCACAACCCGGAGATCGTGGAATCCAAAGAGCTGCTGGACGCCTGTCGCAGCGTGGTGGTCATCGACCACCACCGCAAGATGGTGCATCACATCGAAAATGCGGTTATCTTTTTCCACGAGCCCTATGCGTCCTCGGCCTCCGAGATGGTGACCGAGCTGATGCAGTACATGGGGGATTCCAGTTTAGTGGGCCGGGTAGAGGCGGAGGCCTTGATGGCCGGCATTATGCTGGATACCCGGAATTTTGTCATCCGCACCGGTGTGCGCACCTTTGAAGCGGCCGCTTATCTGCGCCGCCGGGGCGCCGACACGGTGGAGGTGCGCAAGATGTTTTCCAGCACCATCGACGCCTATCAGCGCCGGGCCCGCCTGGTGGCGGGGGCGGAGATTTACCGCAACTGCGCTATCGCCACGGCGGACTTTACTTCGGAGGACCTGCGCATCGTGGCGCCTCAGGCGGCGGACGAGCTTTTAACCATCAGCGGCGTGCAGGCGTCCTTTGTGCTGTACGGCGTGTCCGATGAAGTCAGCATTTCCGCCCGCAGCTTGGGAGAATTAAACGTCCAGCTGGTGATGGAGTCTTTGGGCGGCGGCGGCCATATGACCATGTCGGGGGCGCAGTTAAAAAACACGTCCATGGAAAAGGCGCGCCAGATGCTTTTGGAGGCTATCGACAAATATTACGAAACAAGATAAAGCAGTGTCCCGAAAAGCGGGTCATTGCTTGGATAAATTTCAGACACAGGGAAAGGCGGAGATACCCATGAAGGTAATTTTAAAACAGGATGTAAAAGGCGCCGGCAAAAAAGGCGACCTTGTGAACGTATCCGACGGCTACGCCAGGAATTTCCTGCTGGCCAAAGGGCTGGCGGTAGAGGCCACGGCGCACAATATCAACGAGAAAAACGCCAAAGACGCGGCGGAAAAACACCGCCAGCAGGTGGAGCTGGAAACAGCGATGGAAACCGGGAACAAGCTCAAGGACCAGACGGTGACGGTGACGGCCAAAGCGGGCCAGGGCGGCCGGCTGTTCGGCTCGGTGACCGCCAAGGAGGTTGCCGAAGCGGTGGCGAAAAAATTCGGCATGGACGTGGACAAACGGAAAATCGCTTTGGAAAGCGACATCAAGGCCTTTGGCACCTATGAATTTGATTTAAAGCTTCACACCAAAGTGACCGTCCGGATGAAGGTTATGGTCACCGAGGCGTAGCAGGGACAAAACTGCCGGCAGATATTGTCCCTTTGCTTGCCCTTTGATACGATAAGATTTGGGATTTGACAGCCTGACTACATCCGGGGAAGCCCGGATGTAGCTTTTGTGCTTTATAGGCGGCGGTTTGGGATTTAAAAAGGGTACCGGTACCCGGAAAGGCAGGAAAAATCATGGACATGAATCTGGGCAGTTTGGTGACGGAGGATCTTTCCGCCGGGATGCCCTATAATCTGGAGGCGGAGCAGTCGGTTTTAGGCGCCCTGCTGCTGGAGCCTTCCAGCATCACCCTGGTGCTGGAATACTTAAAGCCGGAGTGCTTTTTCAGGGAACAGCACCGTCAGATCTTCGGGGTGATCCTGCGGATGTACACGGGGGGGAACCCCGTGGACTTTGTAACGGTGCTGGATCAGGTAATCAAGGAAAAAATCTTTGACACCCCCGACAGCGCAAAGCTCTATTTGGCTCAGCTCATGGAGCTTGTGCCCACCACGGCGAACCTGGAAAACTACTGCCGGATCGTCCAGGAAAAATTCTATGTCCGGTCGCTGATCCAGGCGGCCCGGGAGATTATCCAAAACGCCCAGGAGGGCGGCGGGGACGCCAAAGACCTGCTGGACATGGCGGAACAGCGGATCTTTGAGATCCGCCAGGGCAAGGACGCCACCGGCCTCACCCGGATCGATGAGGCGATCATCTCGGTGTACGACCGGCTGCAAAAGCTGGCGGGAAGCGAAAAGGAAAACTATTTGGGCGTCCCCACCGGCTTTACCCGGCTGGACACCCTGATTACCGGTTTAAACGACTCCGACCTGGTGCTGCTGGCGGCCCGCCCCGCCATGGGAAAAACAAGCTTTGCCTTAAACATCGCCGCCAACGTGGCCAAAAAGACCGGCAAGCAGGTGGCGATCTTTTCCCTGGAAATGTCCAAGGAGCAGTTAGTCAGCCGGCTTTTGTCCAGCGAGGCTTTAATCTCCAGCTATAACCTGCGCACCGGGGAGCTCTCGGCGGACGAGTGGGTCAAGCTCGCCTCCAGCGCGGAGATTTTAAGCCAGACCCAGATTTATCTGGACGATACCCCCGGCATCACCGTGGCGGAGATGAAAGCAAAGCTCAGGCGGCTTAAAAACCTGGGGCTTGTGGTAATCGACTACTTACAGCTGATGAGCACCGGCCGCCGGGACGGCAACCGGGTGCAGGAAATCTCCGAGATCACCCGGAATCTAAAGATCATGGCCAAGGAACTGGACGTGCCGGTGCTCACGTTGTCCCAGCTCTCCCGCGGCCCGGATTCCCGAACGGAGCACAGGCCCCTTTTGTCCGACCTAAGGGAGTCCGGCTCCATCGAGCAGGACGCGGATATCGTCATGTTCCTCTACCGGGAGGCGTATTATGAAAAAGAATCGGACAAACAGCACATCGCCGAGTGCATCGTGGCCAAAAACCGCCACGGCGAAGCCAGCACGGTGGAGCTGGGCTGGGACGGCCAGTACACCCAGTTTTCCAACCTGGAATGGAACCGGGATGAGCCGTAAGGCGCTGGAGACTGTCCATCGTTATGAGATGTTTTCCATCGGCGACCAGGTGGTGGCCGGGGTGTCCGGCGGCGCGGATTCTATGGCGCTGCTGGACTTTTTGTGCACGGGCCCTTTAAAGCTGCAGGTGACGGTCTGCCATATAAACCACCTGCTGCGGGGGAAGGAAAGCGACCGGGACGAGGATTTTGTCAGACGTCTCTGCCGGCGGTACGGGGTGCCCTGCCGGGTGCTCCGATGCGATATCGCGGCGTTGGCCCGGCAAAAAAAGCAGGGGCTAGAAGAGTGCGCCCGAAAAATCCGGTACGATTTTTTTGAGCAGACAGCCAAAAAACTGGGGGAAAATGTGAGAATCGCCACGGCCCACACCCTGTCCGACCGGGTGGAGACCATGCTGTTCCACCTGGCCCGGGGCACCGCCGCCGGAGGGTTCACCTCCATTCCCCCGGTGCGGGGGAGGATTGTGCGGCCGCTTATCGACTGCACCCGGGCGGAGGTGGAACGCTACTGCGCGGCCCGGCGCATTCCCTATGTGACCGATTCCACCAACCGGGATCCCCGGTTTTCCCGCAACCGCCTGCGGCTTAAAGTCATCCCGGAGCTCCGGCAGATCAACAGCGGGTTTGAGCAAAACGCCCGCCGCCTGATGGAGGACATCCGGGAGGATCACGCCTATTTAAACGAGCTGGCAAAGAGGGCGGTTTTAAAAGCCCGCCAGGGCGTTTTGGAGGACGGCGTTTTGGCAGAAGAGCTGGCAAAACTCCCTCTGCCGGTGAAAAAGCGGGCGGCGGCCATGGTGCTGGAGGCCTGGAACTGCGAAAAAAGCGCCGCGCAAATCGGACGGTTTTGCCAAATAATTAGGGGAAAAAGCGGAACACTAAACCTGTCCGGCCGCCGGACAGCGGTGTTAACGGAAGGCGTTTTGGCGCCAAGGCAGGCGCTGGAGCCGTATTTTGAGTTCCCCCTCACCGATGGGGAACATGATTTGCCCGGGGGGTGGCGGGTCATCGTTCAGACTTTGGACAAAGAAAATTTTTTGCGGTTTCAAAAAATTCACAAAAATCGGTTCCATTATTTATTTGACTGTGATAAAATAATGAATAACTTTGTGCTGCGGCAAAAACTGCCGGGGGATGTGATCACCCTATACCGGCGGAATGTGACGAAAAGTATAAAAAAATTGCTTGGGGAACAAAAGCTTACCGCCGTGCAAAAAAGCCGGGTGCCTGTGATTGCGGATGAAATGGGCCCGCTGGCGGTGGGATGCTACGGCATGAGCGTCCGCGCCGCGGCGGATGAAACTACCAGCCGCTTTCTGGCGGTGACGGTAGAGGGCCCCGGCATCTGACAAAACGGCCGGGGAAAAGGCTTTTGGGAGAAGGGACAGAACAAATTCCATGACAAACGATATTTTAAAAGTGCTGATTACCAAAGAAGAGCTGGAGCAGAAGGTGAAAGAGCTCGGGCGGCAGATCAGCCGGGACTACACAGGAAAAAACCTGCTGATGGTCAGCGTCCTGAAAGGGTCGGTGGTGTTTATGGCCGACTTGATGCGGGCGGTCACCATCCCCTGCGAGATCGACTTTATGTCGGTGGCAAGCTATGGATCGGGGGTCAAGACCAGCGGCGTGGTCAAGATCATCAAGGATCTGGACATCGATTTAAAAAACCGGGATCTTTTGTTGGTGGAGGATATCCTGGACAGCGGCATGACCTTAAATTACATTAAAAACATGCTGGAGCAGCGGGGAACCCGTTCTATCCGGATCTGCACCCTGCTGGATAAGCCCGAGCGCCGCCAGGTGGACATTAAGGCGGATTATTCCGGTTTTTCGGTGCCGGACGAATTCGTCGTGGGCTATGGGCTTGATTTTGCGGAAAAATACCGCAACCTCCCCTATGTAGGCGTATTAAAACCCTCCGTTTACTCGTAAAATAAGCCGCCGGCTCTAAAAAACGCCCGGGGCGGCGTTTTATAAATGGGAGTCAATAAGGGCGATTCTTCCGGCGGCAGGCCGGACGCAAGGAGTTGAATAGATTGAACAAAAAGATCAAGAGCATCGTCTTATATATCGTACTGATCGTGGCGCTGGTAGCTGCGGTGATGTTTATGGTAAATATGATGAATGCCCCCACCGCTTCTTACCGGTATTCCGACGTTATCCAGCTGTTTTACGATAATAAGGTAGAAGCGTTCACCCTGGATCTGGGAAGCGGCGAGCTGCAAATGAAGCTGCGCCCCGGCGCTGCGCTGGAGCCAAGCCGCGGTTCGGTGCTGGCGGGGACCGGCTCTTCGTCCAACACGTCGTCCGGCGCGGCTGCCTCGGATACGGGATCACAGACGGCTTCTTCCGGTGATGCTTCCTCCCAGGGAGAAGGGCCTTCCGCGGGGGAAGCTTCCAGTGTTGTCTCCGATGACGCTGCCGGGGCTGCCTCCGAAAACGGCGGGGCCAGCAGCAATGGGGCTTCCTCTGTTTCCTCTCAGCCTGCTCAGGGAGGTGCTTCTCAAAACGGCGGCTTTTTAAGCGGTTTGCTGTTCGGCTCCGGTGCAAACGGCCAGTCCGGGGATCAGGTAATTACCTACCGGGTGCCCAACGTCAGCCTGTTTGTGAGCGTTATTGAGCAGTATGTCAACGAATACAATGCGGCCCATCCGGATAATCCCATTGAATACGATATGGAGCCCGCCACCGACAACAGCTGGCTGATTACCCTTCTGCCCACCCTCCTTTTGGTGGGCGTGCTGATCGCCTCCATGGTGTTCATGATGAAGCAGACCAGCGGCGGCGGTATGGCCAAGTTCGGAAAAGCCAACATGAAAAACCCGGTGCAAAACGGCAAAAAGACCACTTTTGCCGACGTGGCCGGCGCCGAGGAGGAAAAAGAGGAGCTGGTGGAAATTGTTCAGTTCCTCAAACATCCTGCGAAATTTAACGATCTGGGCGCGCGCATCCCCAAAGGCGTTTTGCTGGAGGGCCCGCCCGGCACCGGTAAAACCCTGCTGGCCCGGGCAGTAGCGGGCGAAGCGGGCGTGCCGTTTTTCTCGATTTCCGGCTCCGATTTTGTGGAGATGTTCGTGGGTCTGGGCGCTTCCCGTGTGCGGGATCTGTTTGAACAGGCCAAGAAAAATTCGCCGGCCATCATCTTTATCGACGAGATCGACGCCGTGGGACGCCAGCGGGGCACCGGCCTGGGCGGCGGCCACGACGAGCGGGAGCAGACTTTGAACCAGCTGCTGGTGGAGATGGACGGCTTTGGTGAAAACGAAGGCATTATCGTCATGGCCGCCACCAACCGCAGCGACGTGCTGGATCCGGCGCTGCTGCGTCCCGGCCGGTTCGACCGCCAGATCGTGGTGGGCTATCCCGACGTCAAGGGCCGTGAGGAAATCTTAAAGGTTCACTCCCGCAACAAGCCTTTAGGCTTTGATGTTGATTTAAAGACCATCGCCAAATCCACTGCCGGCTTCACCGGCGCGGATTTGGAAAACCTGCTTAACGAAGCGGCGCTTTTAGCCGCCCGGAAAAACCGCAAGGCGATCACCGAGCAGGATATCGAAGAGGCTACCATCAAGGTGGTGGCGGGCCCCGAAAAGAAATCCAGGGTTATGACCCCCAAGGACAAACAGATCACCGCCTATCACGAGGCAGGCCATGCGATTTGTATGTACTACCTGCCCACCCAGGATCCTGTCCATCAGATTTCCATTATTCCCCGGGGGATGGCGGCAGGCTTTACCATGTCCCTGCCGGAGCAGGATAAGACCCATATGACCAAGGGCGAGATGACCGAGACGATCATCGGCCTGCTGGGCGGCCGGGTGGCCGAACAGCTTACTCAGGACGATATCTGCACCGGCGCCTCCAACGATATTGAGCGCGCCACCCGCATCGCCCGGGATATGGTCACCAAATACGGCTTCAGTGAAAAACTCGGCCCCATCACCTACGGCAATGGGGACCATGAGGTGTTCCTGGGGCGGGATTTCAGCCAGGGCAACAACTGTTCGGAAAACGTGGCGGCGGAAATCGACGCCGAGGTCCGGGAGATTATCGAAACCGCTTACGAGCGGTGTAAGGATATCCTGGTGGAGCATATGGATGAGCTCCAGAAGGTGGCGAAATACCTGCTCATTAAGGAAAAGATTGACGGAGAAACCTTTGAAAAGCTCGTCAAGGGAGAGATCGACCTCCCCAAGGCGGAGGATTCTGCGGCTAAGGAAGACACCGCTTCTGATGGCGGGCCGGCGGAGGAAACAAAACCGGATGACGATCATGGCTTTGAAGATCCCAGCAAGGATTTCCCGGATCTTCCTAAAGTGTAAGGAAAGGCTCTGTACGAATAAAAAACAGGCGCCGCAAAACATCTGTTTTGCGGCGCCTGTTTTTATATCTCCTGTTCTTACCTTGATGTTTTGTCGAATCTTTATTAAAAATGTCGAAAAATGTTGTTTTTCTATAACTAAAATGGTACAATAAATCTAACGCCTGCCATTTTACGAAGGATGAGAGGAATTTTGTATGGATGGGATTTTAAGAGAAACCGGCATGGGGCCCATCATTCTTTTTGCCGGTATTTTTATCTTATTGTATGTTTTTATGGCTTCGGGGCTGCAAGGCTTAGCCAAAAGACGGCTGCTGACCGGGCTTGGCTGGCTTGGGTGGATTCCCATTGCCAACATATATCTGTTTGGACGGATTGTAGACGATATTTATTATTGCAACGGTTATCAAAAGCACTATCGTTTTTGGCTGCTGATAACTTTTTTCGCAAACATTCCTGCAGGATGGCTGGCAAACAGCGCAGGGGATATCAGGCTTTTGGGATTGATCCTGTTGCTGGTGATAGCGGTAGTTGATTTAGTGCTTTACCTGATCGGCCTTTACGCCATTTACTCCGACTACGCGCAGGAATATCGGGTGGTCTTTTTGGTATTGTCCATCTTTGTGCCGGGAGCGTTTGCATTTCTGCTGTTTTTTATAAGAAAACGGGAAGGGGAATCGGTGCAAAGCCCGCCTGGCTATTGGGAAAACGGGGTTTATTACTTAAAAGGGGCGAATCCTCCCAGAGAGTAGGCGTCCGGGCACGGCGGCAGCCGGCTGGCTTTTTAGGCAAGCGAGCAGTCCAAGGCGCTGGTTTTTTAAGCGCCCAGACAGGATTGCGGAAGGACGCCGGGCAAAAAACTGTTGTGAAAGGCCTGTCCCCATGATATAATGGTATCAGCCAAAGTATACGCCGTCATTGACAAAAAAGCGGGGCGTTTTTGGTAAGTATTTTCGGAAGGGGCGTTTAAAATGTACAATGATTACAACTTCGATTACAACTTTAATTGGGGACAAAACCCTGGCTACGGAACTCAAGAAGTAGATCCGGAACTAATTTTTTCCGTCTTCGGGATATTTTTCGCCGTTATGGCAATTATTGGACTGCTGTTTTACATTCTCCGGGCCGTCGGCCTGATGGGGATCGCCAAAAGACGGGGGTTCCCAAATTCCTGGCTTGCGTGGATTCCTTTTGCCAATGCCTATTTGTTTGGTAAGGTGGCGGACGACATCAGCTACCGCAACGGCCAGATAAAGGCGTTTCGGAAGATCCTGCCGGCGCTGGAGATTGTGGCAAGCGTTGGGGTTGCCATCAGCTTTGCCGTCATGATGGAGCCGCTGGTGGAAGTTCTGTCCGCTATGATTACCTACAGGGATCAAGCCTGGAGCTTTTATTATCCTCAAACGCAAGTGGACTCTATGTTATTTACGATAGGCATCGGGGCAATGATTATGATGATTGCGATGGTTGTGGCCGCGGTGTACGTCGTGTTTCACTACATCGCCCTTTACCGGATTTATAAGGACTACTCTCCCAACGAGGCGGTCATCTTTTTGGTGCTGTCCATCTTTCTTTCGGGGATTTTCGAGCCTATTTCCCTTCTTATCATCAAAAACCGCACAGGCGCTTCGATCACCAACCCTCCCGGACAATGGGTAAACGGCGTGTTCCAGTACAACATGGGCTACGGCTATTCCGGCGCCCAGGGGAACGGGCAGGGATACGGCTATAATCCTTACGCCCAGCAGCCCGGCTACAACCCCTATTACCAGCCGCAGCCTCCCCAGCAGCCGCCTTATGGCACTGGGTATAACGGCGCGCAGCAGGCTCCGGGACAACAAGCGCCCCAGCAGCCCGGGCAGCCTCAAACGCCGCCTCAGGCGCCCAATCCGCCTTATGGGAACAATCAGAATCCCGGACAGAACAGTTAACCGGTAGCTAGCAAGAGAAAAGAAGGGGATTGCCGTGGCGGAGTTTTGGATCTTATGGAGCCTTATGATATTTCTTGTGCTGGGGATTTGGGGGACAGCCTATGTGCTGGGGAGCCTCGGCCTTTACCGGATCGCCAAAAACCGGGGCTTTTCAAAACCCTAGCTCGCCTGGATCCCCTTTGCAAGCGCCTATCTGCTGGGAAAGACCGCCGATGACATTTGTTACCGAAACGGCAAAAAGGAAGCCTGCCGCAAGCTGCTGCCGGGGCTTTTGATCGGCTATGCGGGCGGCCTTTTGGTGGTCTGCCTGACGATGTTTGTTTTGACCCAGTGGCTTCCCCATTCGGGCCTATATGGAAAATATTACGCCGATGCCAACACCAAGATCCTGCTGGTGTTTCTGCTTTGGGTGTTCCTCTTTGTGGCTGTGCTGATTGCTTTTGTAGTGTTTTTGTATATCACCCTCTATCAGATCTATAAGAAGTATTCTCCTGACGAAGCGGTGTTGTATCTCCTCCTGAGTATTTTTGTCGGCCTTGTTTTGTCAGCGGTATTTTTGTTTGTCATCCGGGACCGGGTGGGCCGGTCGATTGCTTATCCTCCCGGTGTGTGGGAAAACGGGGTGTTCCGGCCTTACTATATAAATCCGGCCAACCCCTATGGCGGGTACCAGCAGGGGCAGCCTCAACAAGGGCAGCCCTTTGGGCAGGCGGGCTTTAGTCCCTACACGCAGCCGCCTCAGCCCGGGTATAACCCGTATTACCAGCCGACCCAGCCCGGACAGCCCCAGCAAGGGCAGCGGCCCTATGCGGGCAGCCCTTCTTATGGAAGCGGGCAGCCGCAGGGAACGAGCCCCTTTGCCCCGCCGCCAGAGCGGCAAAACCCGGATTTTTCGGCGGGAGATGCAACAAAGGAGCAAAAAGCAGGCTCGTTCGGAGATCTTCAGCGCCGCCAGCAGGACGGCGGGGACAGTGCCCGGCGGTAAACCGGCCCGGCTGCCAATAACAATCAAATGACAGGAATTAATCAGTAAATTAGGGGAGAGTTTTGCTTTGGGAACATCGGAAATCACATCGGCTGGAATGCAAAATACCACGTTTCTGTGGATAATCGTGATCGCCTTTGGGGCAATCTGGCTGGGGCTCCATATTATACAGGCGGTAGGGCTGCAAAAGCTTTCCTCCAACCGGGGGGAGAAGGGAGCATGGCTCGCCTGGCTTCCGATCGGCAGTTCTTATGTGCTGGGGCGCACTGCGGACGGCATTCAAAGGGAGTCTGAACGCCGGGCGTTTTTCCGGATCTCTTTGCCGGTTTTGCAGCTTTGTTTACTTGTGATAGCGGGCATTTTGCCTTTTCTGCAAAGCGCCGTGACGATGATTTCAGGCGGCCGGCCGGTGATGCGGATCGTTTCGGATATCCCGGTACTGGCTGCGCTGATGGACGTTTTGTGGGTGATTTTGCTGCTGGCCGCAGTGACCGTCCAGTATATATCCTTGTACACCGTCTTGCGGGAGTATGCGCCTTTTGAGGCGAACGGCAACCTGGTTTTAAGCATCATCTTCCCGTTTTTGTGCGCTGTTTTCCTGTTTGCGATCCGTGATAAGCGCCCCTATCGGGAACTGGAGCGGCAGCGGTTGGAAACCGAGCTAAAAGAGCGCGATGCCCAAAAGAGCCCGGAGCTGATTGCGCTGGAGCGTTTGAAGGCGGAAGCGGCGGCAAAGGCGGAGACACAGGGAGGCGCTAAAACGGAGCAGTCTCCCCTGGCGGATGCTATAGAAAAAAAGGCCGCGGAGAAAAGAGCGGAGCGTGCCGGCGTGGACAGCAGCTTCCTGACGGTGGAGGACCGGGGAGACGGGAAAAACCCCTTTGCCCCGCCTGGAAGATAGGCAGGAAGCGGATTCCTTTGGTCGCCGCCATGTTTTGGGAAAGATGCACAAAATGAGCGGGCAAATTTCAAAAAAACTTTTCGTATACGGGGTTGCTTTTCGCAGCCCCGTATAGTATTATATAAGAGCGTGACTGCGACATGATATGCGATGAAGCGGGAGGTTGCAGGCGTTTCTCATCAAAACGTCTGGGGAATTTCCGTGGAGTATGTCCGATTTTAAACCGGGCGACAAAAGATGCTGAATGAACAGAAAAAGATACGCAAACCGAAGGCCTTGGGCGTTCAGGTGCGTTTTCTGTCTGCACCCCGGAAAAACTGCGCGTTTTTTCGGATTTTTTGTTGTGTGGGTGTGAAACACACGGGTGCGTGTTCAGTTTTTATGTCTTGTCCCCCGACCAATTTTCAAGGAGGCGATGACAGTGGCAGTCAAGGAGAAAATCAGAATCAGACTGAAAGGGTATGATTCCAGTTTGGTCGACGCTGCGGCGGCGAAAATCGTTGAAAACGCAAAGCGTACCGGCGCCAGAGTATCTGGTCCTATTCCACTTCCGACCGAAAAGGAAATCGTTACCATCCTGCGTGCCGTCCACAAGTATAAGTACAGCCGTGAACAGTTTGAGATGAGGACTCACAAAAGGCTCATTGATATTTTGCGCCCTTCCAACAAAACGGTGGAAGCGCTGCAGAGCCTGGAACTTCCTGCTGGCGTAGACATTGAGATTAAGCTCTAAGGTCTTACACGTGCAGGTCAAGTTGGCGGCCAAAGGCCGTTAACCAATAACCGAAGGAGGAAGAAATCATGAAAAAAGGGATTATCGGTAAAAAAATCGGTATGACCCAGGTTTTCGATGAAAAGGGAAAAGTCATCCCCGTAACCGTCATCGAAGCAGGACCCTGCGTTGTGGTCCAGAAAAAGACCGTCGAAAACGATGGTTACAACGCGGTTCAGGTGGGCTTTTCCGACCTGAAGGCGAACAAGGTCAACAAGCCGTTGAAAGGCCATTTTGCCAAAGCGGACGTAGCGGCAAAGCGGTTTTTGAAAGAATTCCGGCTGGAAGACTGCGATTCGGTTAACGTAGGCGACATCATCAAAGCGGATACCTTCGCAGACGGAGACATCGTAGACGTGTGCGGAACCAGCAAAGGTAAAGGCTACGCGGGTACCATCAAACGCTACAACGGCCACCGGCTGAAAGAAACTCACGGCAGCGGCCCGGTCGCGCGTCATGCGGGTTCTATGGGAGCCTGCTCCGATCCGTCCAGAATTTACAAGGGCAAAAAGATGCCCGGTCACCTGGGTGCTGAGACGGTTACCGTTCAGAACCTGGAAGTCGTGAAAGTAGACGCTGAAAATAATCTGATTGCACTGAAAGGCGCGGTGCCCGGCCCTAAAGGCGGCGTCGTCGTGATCTCCAACAGTGTCAAGAAGGCTTAAGGGAAGGAGGAAGCATCATGCCAAACGTAGCAGTTTTTGATATGGCGGGCAAAGAAGTTTCCAAAATGGATCTTTCCGACGCTATCTTTGGAATAAAACCCAACGCAGCAGCGGTTCACGCCGCGGTTGTCAACTATCTGGCCAACCAGCGCCAGGGCACCCAGTCCACCCTGACCCGTACCGAGGTTCGCGGCGGCGGACGGAAACCCTGGAGACAAAAAGGTACCGGCCATGCGAGACAGGGCTCCATCCGCGCTCCCCAGTGGCGGCACGGCGGTGTGGCGTTAGGCCCCAAGCCCCGGAGCTATAATTACACCCTGAACAAGAAATTAAAACGGCTGGCTTTGAAATCCGCTTTGAGCAGCAAGGTTCTGGACAACGACATGATCGTGCTGGACAGCCTGACCATGGACGAGTTTAAAACCAAGACCATCGCGGAAATGCTCAAAGCCCTTGAGGTGAACACCAAGGCGCTGCTTGTTCTGCCCAGCGTTGACCAGAAGGTCATCAAGAGCGCGAACAATCTCCCCAACGTGAAAACCGCCCAGGTGAACACCCTGAACGTGTACGACATCGTCAACTACGATAAATTCATCGTGGTGAAAGACGCCGTCGCAAAGATCGAGGAGGTGTACGCGTAATGAAATTGGCACAGGACATTGTCATTAAGCCGGTTATCACCGAAAACTCCATGTCCGGCATCCAGGACAAAAAATACACCTTCCAGGTGGCGAAGGACGCCAATAAAATCGAGATCGCCAAGGCGGTGGAAGAGCTTTTCGGCGTAAAAGTCAAAAAGGTCAACACCATCAACTGCCGCGGCCGCATCAAACGCGTTGGACAGAACGTCGGCAAAACCCCCGACTGGAAAAAAGCAGTCGTTACACTGGCGGCGGATTCCAAGTCCATCGAGTTCTTCGAGTCCATGGTATAGAATGAAACGCAAAGCGTTTCATTCATTGGAAATTTGCTTGTAGCACTGATGTGCTACAGTTGCTTCGCAACACCGCAAATTTCACTCTGCAACAAGCAATAGAAAAGAGACGCAAAGCGTTTCTTCATTGAAAATTTGCGGCTTATTATCCGCGGTTTTATACCGCGTGGATCGAGAGCGTTAGGCTCTCAGGTGATGTATGAGGGGCGCCACCCCTCGCTAAACCAAATCAAGGAGAGTGGAAAAAATGGCAATCAAAAGTTACAAACCCACTACCCCTTCCAGACGTCAGATGACCGTTACGGATTATACCGAGCTTTCCAAAGTGGCTCCTGAAAGAAGCCTGTTAGCTCCTATGAAAAAACATTCCGGCCGCAACAGCTATGGCCGGATCACCGTCCGCCATCGGGGCGGCGGCAACCGTACCAAATACCGCGTTATCGACTTCAAAAGGGATAAGGTTTCCATGAACGCAAACGTGCTCACCTTAGAGTACGACCCCAACCGTTCCGCCCACATTGCGCTGGTGCAGTATGAGGACGGCGAAAAGCGGTACATCATCGCTCCCCACGGCTTAAAAGTGGGCGACGTGATCCGCGCCGGCGCAGACGCCGACATCAAACCCGGCAACGCGCTTCCGCTGACCAATATCCCGGTTGGTACCTTTATCCACAACATCGAGATGCACCCCGGCAAGGGCGCGCAGCTTGTCCGCTCCGCCGGCAACATGGCGCAGCTCATGGCCAGAGAGGGCAGCCTCGCTTTAATCCGTCTGCCTTCCGGCGAACTGCGCAACGTCCCCGCTGACTGCATGGCTACTGTCGGCCAGGTGGGCAACATCGACCACGAAAACGTCAGCATCGGCAAAGCGGGTAGAAAACGCCACATGGGTTGGCGGCCTACCGTCCGCGGTAGCGTCATGAACCCCTGCGACCACCCCCACGGCGGCGGCGAAGGCAAATCTCCTGTGGGCCGTCCCGGACCTGTTACCCCCTGGGGTAAACCTGCTCTGGGTTACAAGACCCGTGCGAAACATCATCGCTCCGATAAATTCATTGTAAAACGCAGGAATGCGAAGTAATGCTGAAAGGAGGCAGATGAATAATGAGCAGAAGTGTTAAAAAAGGCCCTTATGTCCAAGAAGTATTACTCAAGAGAGTACAGCAGATGAACGAAACCGGCGAGAAACGGGTTTTAAAAACCTGGAGCCGCGCCTCCACCATCTTCCCGGATTTTGTTGGCCATACATTCGCCGTCCATGACGGACGCAAACACGTGCCCGTATACGTCACGGAGGATATGGTAGGTCACCGCTTAGGCGAGTTTGCCCCCACCAGAACCTTCCGGGGCCACGCGGGTTCCAAAACCACAAATAACGGGAAATAGGCCGGAAGGAGGATTTTAAATGGAAGCAAGAGCTTATCTTAGAAATGCCCGCATTGCTCCCCGTAAGGTCCAGATCGTCCTTGACTTGATCCGGAACAAACCCACGGACGTTGCGATGGCAATTTTGAAAAATACACCCAAGGCTGCTTGCGAGCCGCTGGAAAAGCTTCTGAAGTCGGCCATTGCTAACGCGGAACACAACCATCACATGGACACAAACAACCTGTATGTGTCCGAGTGCTTCGTTAGCCCCGGCCCTACGATGAAGAGAATCAGACCCAGAGCACGGGGCCGCGCGTTCCGTGTTCTGAAACGGACTTCACATGTCACCATGGTCGTGAAAGAGCACGAATAAGCTGAAAGAGGAGGTAAACTATGGGACAAAAAGTAAACCCCCACGGTCTTCGCGTGGGCGTGATTAAAGATTGGGATTCCCGCTGGTTTGCAAGAGATGACGCTTTCGGCGATATCCTGGTTGAGGATTATAAAGTTCGGAACTTCATTAAAAAGAGCTTGTATGCAGCCGGCGTCCCCCGCATCGAGATCGAGCGCGACGCTTTAAGAGTCAGAATCCATATCCACTGCGCCAAACCCGGCCTGGTAATCGGCAAGGGCGGCGCGGAAATCGAAAAACTGCGCGCCAAAGTGCAGGAAATGCTGGGCAAACCGGTTACCATCAACATCGTTGAGGTCCGTCAGCCCGACTTAAACGCGCAGCTGGTGGCAGAAAACATCGCTTCCCAGTTGGAGCGCCGTATTTCTTTCCGCCGCGCTATGAAACAGTGCATCTCCCGCACCATGAAACTGGGTGCGAAGGGCATCAAAACCCGCGTTTCCGGCCGTTTGGGCGGAGCGGAGATCGCCCGCAACGAAAGCTATCACGAGGGGACCATCCCCCTGCAGACCATCCGCGCTGACATCGACTACGGTTTTGCCGAAGCGCACACCACCTACGGCCGCATCGGCGTTAAGGTCTGGATCTACAAAGGCGAAGTCCTGAAGGGCGAAGTGAAGGAAGAAAAACCTCGCTTTGAGCGCAGAAGGGCTCCCCGCAAAGAAGGAGGAAGTAAATAATGCTGCTGCCAAAACGTGTGAAATACCGCCGCGTCCACAGAGGACGTCTGACCGGTAAAGCCACCCGCGGCACCACTGTCAGCCACGGCGAGTACGGCCTGGTTGCCCTGCAGCCCGCGTGGATTACTTCCAACCAGATCGAGGCGGCCCGTATCGCCATGACCCGTTACACCAAACGTGGCGGTCAGGTTTGGATCAAAATTTTCCCCGACAAGCCGGTTACCGAAAAGCCCGCTGAAACTCGAATGGGTTCCGGTAAAGGTTCCCCCGAGTACTGGGTGGCGGTTGTAAAGCCCGGCCGGGTTATGTTTGAAATCGCCGGCGTTTCCGAAGAGGACGCCAGAGAAGCAATGCGTCTTGCTATGCACAAGCTGCCCATTAAGTGCAAGTTTGTGAAAAAGGATGAACAGGGTGGTGAGCAATAATGAAAGCTTCTGAAATTCGCGACATGAATTTAAACGAATTAAACGCTAAGGAAAAAGAGCTCAAAGCGGAGCTGTTTAACCTTCGTTTCCAGCTTGCTGTAAACCAGCTTGAAAATCCGATGCGCATCAAGGCTGTCAAAAAAGACATTGCTCGCATAAAAACAATTATGCGCGAAATGGAACTGAAAGCCGACGCGCAGTAAGAACGAAGGGAGGAGTAAGCTGTGAACTCTGCAAACGAAAGAAACCTGAGAAAAACCAGGGTTGGAATGGTTGTCAGCAACAAGATGGACAAGACCGTCGTCGTGGCCATTAAAGACAACGTAAAGCACCCCCTTTACAAAAAGATCATCAAACGCACCGTGAAGTTCAAGGCGCATGACGCGGAAAACGCATGCAACATCGGCGACAAGGTCCAGATCATGGAAACCCGTCCCATCTCCAAGGACAAACGGTGGAGAGTCACTCAGATCATCGAGAAAGCGAAATAATTGGACGGAATTTTTTCCGTTGTGATACCGAAAGGAGGAACGCACTGTGATACAGATGCAAACATCCCTGAAGGTCGCCGATAACACCGGCGCCAAGGAGTTAATGTGTATCCGTGTGTTGGGCGGTTCCCGTAGAAGGTACGCCAACATTGGCGACGTTGTGGTAGCTTCGGTTAAAAAAGCAACACCCGGCGGCGTTGTTAAAAAAGGCGATGTTGTGAAAGCAGTAATCGTTCGTTCAGCCAAAGGCCTTCGCCGGAGCGACGGTACCTATATCCGCTTCGACGAAAACGCGGCTGTTATTATCCGTGATGACAAAAACCCCAGAGGTACCCGTATCTTTGGGCCGGTTGCCAGAGAGCTCCGCGAAAAGGATTACATGAAGATCCTGTCTCTGGCCCCCGAAGTACTGTAATGGAGGTGCGCTGACGTGAGCAAAATGCATGTGAAAACCGGCGACACCGTGGTGCTTCTGACCGGTAAGTACAAAGATAAGTACAAAGACGACAAGAAAACTCCCCGCACCGGAAAAGTGCTGGAAGTAAGCCCCAAAGAGGGCAAGGTGATCGTTGAGGGCATCAACGTGATCACCAAACATGTCAAGCCGAAAAGGATGGGCGAAACCGGCGGTCTCGTGAAAGCCGAAGCCCCGATCTATGCCTGCAAGGTGATGCTGGTCTGCCCCAAATGCAACAAGCCTGCCAGAACCGGCGTTAAGATCCTGAAGGACGGCAAAAAAGTCCGCGTTTGCAAAAAGTGCGGCGAAACTTTCTAAAGTGAGGAGGAGTATTCATGGCTAGACTGAAAGAGACCTATGTAAAAGAAGTAGCGCCTGCTTTGATGAAAAAGTTCGGCTACAAAAGTGTCATGCAGATTCCGAAGCTTGAGAAAGTTGTGATCAACGTCGGTTGCGGTGAAGCGAGAGATAACCAGAAGGTTATCGACGCGATCTTAATCGACCTGGCTGCTATCACCGGTCAGAAACCGGTGGTCTGCAAAGCGAAAAAATCCGTCGCAAACTTCAAGCTCCGTGAGGGCATGAACATCGGCGCCAAAGTAACCCTTCGCGCCGACCGGATGTATGAGTTCGTTGACCGTCTGTTCAACGTGGCTCTCCCCCGGGTTAGAGACTTCCGCGGAATCAACGCCAACTCTTTCGACGGCCGGGGCAACTATTCCATGGGCCTGAAAGAGCAGCTGATCTTCCCGGAGATCGAATACGACAAAATCGATAAGGTTCGCGGCATGGACATCTGCTTTGTCACCACCGCGAAGACCGACGAGGAAGCCCGCGAGCTGCTCACGCTGATGGGCGCTCCGTTCGCAAAGTAAAGGGAGGAAAGTAAACGTGGCTAAAAAATCTATGATTGCTAAGCAGAAAAGGGAGCCCAAGTTTTCCACCCGTGCCTACAACAGGTGCAAAATCTGCGGAAGGCCTCACGCTTATCTGCGCAAATACGGCATCTGCCGTATCTGCTTCAGAGAGCTGGCCTACAAGGGCCAGATCCCGGGCGTGAAAAAGGCTAGCTGGTAAGCACGAGCAAAGGAGGTTGACGGCATGCAAATCACCGATACTATCGCTGATATGTTGACGCGGATCCGCAACGCGAACTCCGCCAAGCATGACACGGTGGACATCCCCGCGTCCAACATGAAAAAAGCGATTGCCCAGATCCTGGTGGATGAGGGCTATGTTAAAGGCTTTCAGGTCGTAGAAGACGGAAAGCAGGGCATTATCCGTATGACGTTGAAATACGGCGAAAATAAAACGCCGGTGATCACCGGCCTGCGCAGAGTCTCGAAGCCCGGCCTGCGTATCTATACAAGCTGCGAGGATATGCCTAAGGTCATGAAAGGCCTCGGCATCGCGATTTTATCAACTTCGAAGGGTGTTAAGACCGACCGCGACGCTCGTAAAGAGCATGTTGGCGGCGAGGTTTTGGCATTCGTCTGGTAAGGAGGAAACACAGGAATGTCTCGTATCGGAAGAAAACCTATTGATGTTCCCTCCAATGTCGAAGTGAAACTCGACGGCCATCACATCACTGTGAAGGGCCCGAAGGGAACCCTTGAAAAAGACATCCGGCCGGAACTGACGGTGACCTATGAGAACAATGTGATCACCGTAACCCGCCCGGACGACCAGAAGGAAAACAGATCGATCCATGGCCTGACCAGAACCCTGATCGCCAACATGGTAGAGGGTGTGGTCAACGGCTATTCCAAAGAACTGGAAATCAACGGCGTTGGTTACCGTGCGGCAAAACAGGGCAAAGACCTTGTGATGAACCTTGGTTACTCCCATCAGGTTATCGTGCCGGAAGTGGACGGCATCACCATTGATGTCCCCCAGCCCAACAAGGTTGTGATCTCCGGCCCGGACAAACAGCAAGTAGGTCAGTTTGCTGCAGAAGTGCGCGAAAAACGTCCCCCCGAGCCTTATAAGGGCAAAGGTATTAAGTATGTGGACGAGCATATCGTGCGCAAAGAAGGAAAAGCCGGTAAAGGTAAGAAGTAAAGGAGTGACAAGCAATGGTGACAAGGCCTGACAGCAACAAGGCAAGAGCAATCAGGCACCGCAGGGTGCGCGGAAAGATTTCCGGTACGCCCCAGCGTCCACGCCTTAATGTATTCCGCTCCACCAAACATATCTATGCGCAGCTTATTGACGATGTCAATGGCGTAACCCTTGCAGCCGCTTCTTCTCTGGAGAAGGATTTCGAAGGAACCGGCGGCAACAAGGAAGCAGCACGTAAAGTTGGTCAGCTGATTGCCAAAAAGGCGGCTGAAAAAGGGATCACCGACGTGGTGTTCGACCGCGGCGGCTACCTGTATCACGGCCGCGTGATGGAACTGGCTGAAGGAGCCCGCGAAGGCGGCCTCAAATTCTAGGAGGAGGTATTCATTTGGCTAGGATAGATGGTTCTGCACTGGAATTGCAAGAAAAAGTCGTCGCCATCAACCGTGTATCCAAAACGGTAAAAGGCGGACGGATCTTTAAATTTGCCGCCCTGGTCGTCGTTGGCGATGAAAACGGAACAATCGGTTTCGGCATCGGCAAAAGCGGCGAGGTTCCCGACGCGATCCGCAAGGGAATCGAAGACGCCAAGAAAAACCTGATTAAGATTTCGTTAAAGGGCACCACCATCCCCCACGAAGTGCTGGGCGCTTTCGGCGCGGGAAGAGTCCTTTTGAAACCGGCTCCGGAAGGAACCGGCGTTATCGCCGGCGGTCCGGTCCGTGCGGTGATCGAGGTTGCGGGCATCCGGGATATTCGTACGAAATCTCTGCGCTCCAACAATCCCTGCAACGTGGTCCGCGCGACCATTAACGGCCTTATGTCGCTGAGAACGGCGCAGGAAGTTGCCGATATCCGCGGCAAATCGGTCGATGAAATTTTAGGCTAAGGGAGGCGGAAGTCACATGGCAAACATCAATGTCAAGCTGGTCAGAAGCCTTGTGGGCTGCAAAAAAGACCAGATTGCCACAGCGCATGCTCTGGGTCTGAAAAAGATCGGTGACACAACCGTTCAGCCCGATAACGCTGCGACCAAAGGCAAAGTATTTAAGATTTCTCACCTCGTCGAGGTTACAGAAAGCTAACAACAAGGAGGTGCGATAAAAAATGAAACTGCATGAATTATCCCCCGCAGCCGGTTCCACCGCTGTTGCCAAACGTGTTGGCCGCGGCGCGGGCTCCGGCAACGGTAAAACGGCAGGCAAAGGCCACAAAGGCCAGAAAGCCCGTTCGGGCGGCAGCATCCGTCCCGGCTTTGAATGCGGCCAGATGCCTCTGGCGAGACGTCTTCCCAAGCGTGGCTTTAACAACATCTTCGCGACCAAGTACGCGATTATTAACGTGAGCGACTTAAACCGTTTTGAGGACGGCGCTCAGGTTGACACCCAGGCGATTATCGATGCCGGGCTGGTGAAAAAGCCCATGGACGGCATTAAAATCCTCGGCAATGGCGAACTCACCAAAAAGTTAACGGTCAAGGTAACCGCTTATTCTGAGTCTGCTAAGCAGAAGATCGAACAGGCAGGTGGAAAGGCCGAGGTGATGTAGTGTGTTTGGGACGATCAGAAATGCCTTGAAGAATCCGGACATTAGAAAGAAACTCTTCTTCACATTATTCATCATTGCCATTTTCCGTATCGGCGCTAAGATCCCGGTTCCGTTTTTGGACGCCTCGGCGCTCAGCAATCTGTTGGGCGACAGCGGAAACCTGCTGGGCTATTTAGACATCCTGACCGGCGGTGCGCTGGCCAACGCGACGATCTTCGCGATGTCCATCACCCCGTACATCAACTCATCCATTATCATTCAGCTTTTAACGGTAGCGCTGCCTCCTTTGGAGCGTCTTTCCAAAGAGGGAGAGGAAGGCCGCAAGAAGATTGCCAAGATTACCCGGTATGTTACGGTAGTTTTGGCGCTCATTCAGGCGATCGCCTACTACTTCCTGCTCCGCAGCTATGGCGCTGTCCAGATGGCGTATCGCACCGGCTGGACCGGTGTTTTCGCCGCAGTTGTTATCATAGCGGTGTTTACCGCAGGCGCTGCGCTTTTGATGTGGCTGGGTGAGCAGATCAACGAAAAAGGTATCGGCAACGGTATCTCGATGATCCTGTTTGCGGGTATTATCTCCCGTGTCCCCAGCGCGGTCGCCTACCTGATTAACCTGCTGATGGTGGACGAAGCTCAGTACTATGTCTATGTGCCGCTGATCGTACTCATCTTCTTTGCAATCATCGTCTTTATCGTGGTGATGACCAACGCCGAGCGCCGCATTCCGGTGCAGTACGCCAAGCGTGTGGTGGGACGGAAGATGTACGGCGGCCAGAGCAGCCATATTCCGATCAAAGTAAGCATGAGCGGCGTTCTGCCCATCATCTTCGCCTCCTCGCTGCTGTCCATCCCCGGATTGATCGTAGCGCTGTGGAATCCCGGTGAAGACAGCTTCTGGGGCAACTTCCTGCGGGCGTTTAACTACGACCAATGGCTGTACGCTGTGCTCTACTTCCTGCTGATTATCGCGTTTAACTACTTCTATATTGCGATTCAGTATAATCCCATTGAGATCGCCAACAACCTTCGCAAAAACAACGGCGCGATCCCTGGTATCCGTCCCGGCAAGCCCACTTCGGACTTTATCGCCAAGGTTATCTCCAAGATCACCTTTGTGGGCGCGATTTACCTGGGCCTGGTAGCGATCTTCCCGATCATCTTCAACCAGCTCACCGGCGTCAACGTGGCGCTTGGCGGTACCTCGATCCTGATCGTCGTCGGCGTGGCTTTAGACACCATGCGTTCGCTGGAATCCCAGTTGATGATGCGTCATCACAAGGGCTTCCTGGAATAATAGGAGGGCGTTTATGAATCTGATCTTATTGGGCGCTCCCGGCGCCGGCAAAGGCACGCAGGCCGAAGTGATCTGCGACCATCTGGGGATCCCGGCGATCTCCACCGGCAACATTATCCGTGAGGCGCTGAAAAACGGCACCGAACTGGGCAAGCAGGCCAAATCCTATATGGACGAAGGCAAACTGGTTCCCGACGAGGTGGTCATCGCCATCATCAAAGAACGTCTTGCAAAGGACGACTGCCAGAAAGGCTTTATTCTGGACGGATTCCCCCGCACGGTGCCTCAGGCTGAGGCGCTGGACGCCATGGGGATCGTCATCGACCGGGTGATCGATATCGAGGTCGCCGACGAAGCGATCCAAAAGCGGCTGTCCGGCCGCCGGGTCTGCGAAAGCTGCGGCGCTTCTTACCATGTGGATTACAAACCCTCCAAGGTAGAGGGCGTGTGCGACAAGTGCGGCGGCAAGACCGTACAGCGCAGGGATGACCATCCGGACACCATCAAAGAGCGTCTGCATGTTTATCATGAGCAGACCGAACCCTTAAAGGGCTATTATGAAAAAACCGGCAAGCTGAAAATCGTGGAAGGCCAGGAGGACGTAAAAGATACCACTGCACTGACCCTTAAAGCGCTGGAGGCTTGAGCGGTATGATTATTCTCAAAACGGCGAAAGAGTTGTCGGTGATGCAGGAGGCGGGAAAGATTTCCGCCGGCGCACTGGTGGAAGCAGGCCGGGTCATCCGGCCGGGCATGACCACCAAGGAGCTGGATGATGCGCTGCACAAATACATCCTCTCCAAAGGCGCCACCCCCAGTTTTCTGGGGTACGGCGGTTTTCCCGGATGCGCCTGTATCTCCATCAACGACGAGGTCATCCACGGCATCCCTTCCCACGACCGCAAAATCAAGGAAGGGGATATCGTCAGTGTGGATGTTGGCGCCTGCTACAAAGGGTATCACGGCGACAACGCCTATACCTTCGCGGTAGGCGAGGTGAGCGAGGAAGCCAAACAGCTTTTAAAGGTCACCGAAGAAAGCCTTTATGCGGCGATCAAAATGGCACAGCCCGGCAACCGGCTGGGAGATGTCTCCCATGCGGTGCAGGCTTATGTAGAGCCCTGCGGCTACGGGATCGTAAAGCAGTATGTGGGCCACGGCGTAGGCCGGGACCTGCACGAATCCCCCGACGTGCCCAACTACGGCACCCCCGGGCGGGGTCCCCGGCTGATGCCCGGCATGGTGATCGCTATCGAGCCGATGATTAACGCAAGCGGCGAAGACGTGAAGGTAATGCCCAACAAATGGACGGTCAAAACCGTCAGTGGAAGCTTGTCCGCTCATTTTGAGCACACCGTCGCCATCACGGCGGACGGCCCCAAAATCCTTACCTTGGCGTAGGGAGGAGCGGCATGCAGATTACAGAGGGAATGATTGTCCGGTCCTTGGCCGGCCACGACGCCAACCGGTTTTATGTGGTGCTGGCCTTGGAAAACGGAAAGGCTTTGATCGCCGACGGCAAACGCCGGAAACGGGAACAGCCAAAGGCAAAAAACCTGCGGCATCTAGCTCCCACTGCGGTGGTCAAACCGGTTTCCCAGTTTGGGACAAACGAAGCAATCAGGCGCGCCTTATGGCCGTATAACTATGGCGGCGAAAGCCCCGTCATCTCAAAGTAAGGGAGGTCGACTTGCTTGGCAAAAGACGATGTTATTGAAATTGAAGGTACGGTGGTGGATGCTCTGCCCAACGCCATGTTCAAAGTGGAACTGCAAAACGGGCACCAGATCCTCGCCCACATTTCAGGCAAGCTGCGGATGAACTTCATCCGTATTCTGCCCGGAGACAAGGTGACGGTGGAAATGTCGCCGTATGATCTGACCAAGGGACGTATCACCTGGCGTTCCAAATAAATCGCTGCGTTTTACGGGGCAAGCCCCCTGGAGCGCCAGTTTTCAAAGGAGGTATTTCAAGTGAAAGTAAGACCTTCGGTAAAACCCATGTGTGAAAAGTGCAAAGTGATTAAGCGTAAAGGCCGCGTCATGGTCATCTGCCAGAATCCTAAGCACAAACAGCGTCAGGGTTAAGTTTACGTAAGAAGCTTTTAAACTACGATTACGCAGGATGTCTTTTATAAGAGGGACTCCTTGCACTGGAGGTGCAACAAAGAATGGCTCGTATTGCTGGTATTGACTTACCCAGAGAAAAACGGGTTGAGATCGGCCTGACCTATATCTACGGTATCGGTCGGAAAAGCGCTAGCGATATTCTCGCTGCAACCGGTGTAAACCCCGACACCAGAGTCAAAGATTTAACTGAGGATGAGGTCTCCAAGCTGAGAGACTATATCGACAAAAACTACGGCGTGGAAGGCGACCTCCGCCGTGAAACCGCTTTGAACATCAAGCGTTTGATCGAAATTGGCTGCTATCGTGGCGTGCGCCATCGGAAAGGCCTGCCTGTCCGCGGACAGAAGACCAAAACCAACGCCCGCACCCGCAAAGGCCCCAAGAAGACCATCGCCAACAAGAAGAAGTAGTGTAAGGAGGGACATGTACAAATGGCAACAAAAGGTGCTAAGAAAACTGTCGTACGCAGACGCCGTGAGCGCAAAAACATTGAGCGCGGTGCCGTTCATATTCAGTCCACCTTTAACAACACCATCGTGACCATCACCGATGTTCAGGGCAACGCGATTTCGTGGGCGAGCTCCGGAGGCCTTGGGTTCCGCGGCTCCAGAAAATCCACCCCCTTCGCCGCCCAGACCGCTGCGGAAACCGCTGCGAAAGCTGCGATGGAGCATGGCCTGAAAACCGTGGAAGTTTATGTTAAGGGCCCTGGCTCGGGAAGAGAAGCCGCGATCCGCGCGCTGCAGTCCGCCGGACTGGAAGTCAGCATGATTAAAGACGTGACTCCCATCCCGCACAACGGCTGCCGTCCGCCTAAGAGAAGACGCGTTTAATGGAAAGGAGAAAATAAGTTATGGCTAAGAACATGCAACCGATTGCCAAACGCTGCCACGCTTTGGGTATTTCTCCTGCTGTTATGGGTTATGCGAAAAAGAATACCAATCGAAATCCCGGCGGCCAGATGAGAAAGAAAAAGAGCGAATATGCCATCCAGTTGGCCGAAAAACAGAAAGTTAAATTTGTTTACGGCATCATGGAGCGTCAGTTCCGTTCTTATTACGAGAAAGCGACCCGCATGCCCGGCAAAACCGGTGAAAACCTGCTGATTTTGGTAGAGCGCCGTCTGGACAACGTGGTGTACCGTCTTGGTTTCGCCATGACCCGCCGCGAAGCCCGTCAGCTGGTAACCCATGCGCACTTTACCGTCAACGGCAGAAAGGTCAACATCCCCTCGTTTTTGGTAAGACCCGGTGATGTGATCGAAGTGGCCGCTTCCAGCCGTTCTTCTGTCAAATTCACCCGGCTGACCGGCGAGGATGCGCCTATGGTGACTGTTCCTCAGTGGCTGGATCGTGATAAAAACGCTCTGCGGGGCACCGTTACCAAAATGCCTGCCCGCGAAGATGTGGATTTGCCGGTGGAGGAACACCTGATCGTCGAGCTTTACTCCAAGTAATGCGTCGATTGCTAAGAATCGGCAGGGGAAGGCGTCAATCCAGCGGCTTTGGCCGCAGTATCAGGAGGGTTATACATGATTGAAATTGAAAAGCCCAGAATTGAGACGGCTGAAATTAAGTCAGACGGAACCTACGGAAGATTTATTCTCGAGCCCCTCGAGCGTGGCTACGGCATAACCTTGGGTAACTCCTTAAGGCGTGTGCTGCTCTCCTCGCTTCCCGGTGTTGCCGCTACCTCGATCAAAATCGACGGCGTGCAGCACGAGTTCTCCACGATCCCCGGGGTGAAGGAGGATGTGACGGAAATCGTCCTGAACATCAAAGGCCTGATCGCCAAGATCCATGGAGAAGCGCCAAAAACGGTTTACATTGAAGCAGAAGGCGAGTGTGAAGTCACTGCCGGCGACATCAAAGCGGATTCCGAGGTGGAAATCCTCGATCCCGGTATGCATATCGCCACCCTGGGCCAGGGCGCCAAGCTGTATATGGAAATCGTCATCGACCGGGGCCGCGGCTATGTTCCCGCGGAACGCAACAAGCAGAATCTCGCTTCCACCATCGGCGTCATCCCGGTGGACAGCATTTACACCCCGGTGTTAAAGGTAAACTACTCTGTTGAAAACACGCGTGTTGGTCAAATTACCGACTATGATAAATTGACGTTAGAGGTATGGACCGACGGAACCATCTCCGCCAAAGAGTCTGTGTCCTTAGGTGCCAAGGTTCTCAACGAGCATCTCAATTTGTTCGTGGATTTATCCGAAGAAGGATTTACCCAGGAAATCATGGTGGAAAAAGACGACAAGGGCAAAGAAAAGGTCCTCGAGATGACCATTGAGGAGCTTGACCTGTCCGTGCGCTCCTTTAACTGCTTAAAGCGCGCGGGCATCAACACGGTAGAAGACCTTATCAACAAGTCTGAGGAAGAAATGATGAAGGTCCGGAACCTGGGCCGCAAGTCTTTGGAAGAGGTTATCGCCAAGCTGCATTCGCTGGGCTTTAATCTCAGCAGCGAGGACAGCGATCAATAAGCGTTTTTCCTCATCATCTATTTTGTTAAGCAAGAGGTAAGGAGTGAATTTCGATGCCAGGCAGCAGAAAGCTCGGTAGAGCTTCCGATCACAGAAAAGCGATGCTCCGGGCGATGGTGACCTATTTGCTGGAATCCGGCAAGATTGAAACCACCGTCACCAGAGCAAAAGAGGTCCGTGCGATGACCGAAAAGATGATTACTCTGGGCAAAGACAACACCTTGCACTCCAAGCGTCAGGTATTATCCTATGTGACCAAAGAAGGAGTAGCCAAAAAGGTATTTGACGAAATCGCGCCCAAATATGCTGATAAAAACGGCGGTTATACCCGCATCGTGAAAATCGGCCCCCGCCGCGGCGACGCTGCGGAGATGGCGATCATCGAGCTTGTCTAAATGATCTTAAAACGCCCCTGTCCGTTGGGACAGGGGCGTTTTTTTGTGTCTGTAAAGAAAAATCGAGATCCAAGCTTAGAAATAAAAACTTGACAAGGCAAAAAAACGGTGGCAAGATAAGGATGAAAACACTTTATGCTGTATAAAAATAAATTGCGGACGGTATTTTGCAGCCTGGGATCTGATTGAAGGCTAAGGAGAGTGAGAATATGGGCAAAAAAATTCGCTTGGTTGTCCTGATCATCCTTGTGGTATGCTTTCCAGGCTTTCTGCTGTATTCCTGCTATCGATTTTCATATCCATATGGAATGCAGGAGTATTATTCCGACAAAGCAAACTATATAAGGGTAGAGGGCACGGTTTCTCACTTTCGCTATACCAGCCATTCCAAAACAAAATTGTATCTAGCATTTGATGATGTAACCGACTCAAGGCTTGAGCATAAGGATTTTGCCATGGAGGGTAATAATTTAACGATTGCACAGGAACAAGGGCTTGACGAAAAAGTTACAATCGGAAGCCGGGTTTCCTTCGTGACGGCGCCAAAGTGTTTTTACGATGGTTGTGAATTGCCAATCGCAGCACTGTCAATTGATGGAGAAGACTTATTATTGTTTGACGAGGGCTTTGAAAATTTGCAACAGATTTATAAGTAGCAGCAAGGGCCGGCGAATCTTCGCCGGCCCTTGCTTGTTTTTAAGGTCACTGTGCTTGCCGGCTGCCGCTGGGAATGAAACTTAGTGTGCAAATGGTAGTTTTGACAGAGGTTTATAGGCTTCCCCCTCTTGCGCGGGAATAAAAAATGTGCTATAATTATTCCCGTTAAACTGAATAGAGCATTTGCAGGGGGACCGTGCAAACGGTTGAGAAGGTTAAAACCTGACCCTTAGAACCTGTTGGTTAACACCAGTGAAGGAAGCAGATCAAACATACGGTCACAAAACGGCTTCCTTTTTGGAAGCCGTTTTTAGGTTATTAGAAAACCTGAAATAAGTTCTCAAATTGCCGAAACCGGCGACATGTGCGTCGGTTTCGGCATACGACAAATCCCGTGAATGCGGGATTTGTTGGGGGAATGTTAGAAGGGGGGCTTGCCCCTCTTCTAGAGCGGTCGACTGTGTCGACAAGCTCCATGCGGCTTCCTTTTGGGAAGCCGTTTTTTTGATAGTTTTGCCGGGCGAGGAGCGTCGTTTGGCTTTTAACTGTACTGCGGTACGAAAATAGTTTGCGAGGGAATCCGTGTTCCGGAGTGAGAGGATGCCAGGAAGCATCGACCGTCAGTACAGGAGGAAGTCTATTCTCATGAAAAAAGTCAATGTCCGTAAACTCGCATTAGCCGGTGTGCTCATCGCCGTAGGCGTGGTGTGCTCGCCTCTGTCCATCCCGGTGGGAGCTTCCAAATGCGCCCCCATGCAGCATTTTATCAACATCCTGGGCGGCGTATTTTTAGGCCCCTGGTATAATCTGGGGATGGCGTTTCTCACCAGCCTCATCCGCAACCTGTTGGGAACCGGCACCCTGTTAGCGTATCCCGGATCCATGTGCGGGGCGCTTTTGTGCGGCCTTTTGTATCGGGTGACCCGCTCGCTGCCGATGCGGTTTAGTCTGCCCATCGCCTATGTAGGCGAATTGTTCGGCACCTCGGTGATCGGCGGTATGTTAAGCTATCCCATCGCCGCCTTTATCATGGGGCAGGAAGCGGCGCTGTTCGGCTTTGTGTTCCCCTTCTTTGTATCCAGCCTGGGCGGAACGATTTTGGCGGCGGTAATCGTCACCATCTTAAAGCGCACCAAAGCGCTGGATATTTTCCTGGGCGATCTTACGCCTCAGCGGGCGCAAACAGGAAAGCCGCATCAGGTACAGGAATAACAAACCTGGCGAGAAAAAAGGGAGTGCTGCCATAGCCAACGCCAGATAAGGAAGTATTTATGTAGGGTACGGTGTAACTCAGTAAAATGGGTTACACCGTTTCTTTGTGCCCTTATATATCTATCACTCCTGCATTTCGGATACCGATTAAAGCGGAAACTGTTAATACAGTTTCCCTACTTGTTGTGGTATAAGACATCTCTAATATCCGTTTTAAATTGTTCTTTACTGTTTTATCTGAATGTAGTACATGCCCCTACTTTTTTCAGCGACAAAATAATACGAGTAGTTGGATATGGAACAACTACTGCGTCATTGAATTTAAAGGTATACAAGTTATAATATTTATAAACAAACTATATGGAGGGTTTTATAATGTATTTGTCGGAAAATTTAAAGAAATATCGCATCATAAAGAATTTGACACAAGAGGATGTTGCTGAATATTTGGGGATTACAGCACAAAGCGTTTCCAAATGGGAATGTGGGGGTTCACTTAGATAAAGATACCACATCAATCCCACGCTGACTTTTGCTCAACCGATACAGCCGGAGGGCTGGATAACAAGAAAAGGCGGTATGCGCCCCGTGGAGGGGTAGCGTACTGCCTTTTCTTGTGGGGGTTTCCAAAGGGGGCAACGCCCCCATTTGGCACACGACTTTGCGAAGCAAAGTGTAGTGTGTTATACGCTCTGTCGGCGTTGCCGTGAAAATGCCGTTGCCGCCGGGGAGGG
>CALXBH010000036.1 GCA_944386475.1 uncultured Clostridia bacterium
CGCCCGCCGGTGACGGGGGCAGGAGAGCCCGGGGAAAAGGCCTATACCTACCGGCTGGCAGGGCCTACCTGTTGAGCGGGGGATGTGATTGGGGACTATTCCTTTGATGTGCCCCTTAACGTCGGCGATCAGGTGGTGTTTGAGGATATGGCTCTTTACACCATGGTCAAAACCAATACCTTTAACGGAATGCCTCTGCCCGCCATTGTGTGGCAGGATGAAAAAAAGGCGCAGTATCTTGTCCGCGCCTTTGGCTATGAGGATTTTAAACATCGGTTGTCTTAATCAGCCGTACAACAATTAAACTTTACCGTATAAAAAAACCAGTTGCCGGAGACTATTTTGGGTCTCCGGCAACTGGTTTTGGCAATTTTTAGATGTAAGGGGCTGGAAAGTCATAGGAAAAATAATAACCCCCTTCGCTAATAGCAATCAGAATGAGAAGGAAGAATAATAAAATCGATAAAGCGATGGCAACGATGGATAAAATAAGGCCGGCCTTCGCGAATCCCTGTTTCTGGGATTTTAAGCTTAACGCGCCAAAGATGATTCCAAGAATATCAAATATAAAACCGCCGAACATAAAGCACATCCCTAAAATCCCCATCACCAGGGAAGCGACCGCTAATCCATTTTTACTGGGATCTCCGGGCGGCTGCATAAAGGGAGGCCGTCCGGGTACACCGTAAGGATTAAAGGGCGGTTGTTGGTTTTGGTATGGCGGTTGATAACCGGGGGTTTGTTGCTGGGGATTGGAGGAAGGCGCTTGATAGCCGGGAGCCGGTTGCTGAGCATTTGGATAAGGCGTCTGGTAACCGGGAGCCGGTTGGGACGGTTGCTGATAGGCAGGCGGATGCGAATAAGGGGCAGCCGGGGGAACTGAGGGCTGAGGATCTGTCTGCGGCGCCGCCATAGGCTGTTGGCCGGAGGAAGGCGTCGGGCCGTTGGGAGAGGGCGCATGAGGAATGCTGGTTGGCTGGGGATTCTGTTGAACCGCTTGCGGAGAAAAAGCGGGTGCATTGGCGGCGGTATTTTCTGTCGTCTGCTGCGTGGGAACAGATTCCTCATTCAGCAGGGCGCCGCAGGTGGTACAAATTTTGCTGTCTTCCGAAACGGGGCCGCCGCATGTGGGACATTTGTTCATAGTGACTCCTCCATTTGCTGATAGATAAAAGCCTGCGAAAGCCGCTGCCGGCTTTTGATAAGCAGTTATTCTTATTTATATATTTATATTGCAAAAATTACATATATTGTTCATCTTTTGTTAATTATACCATACAAAAGCAAAATGCGCAAATATTTTTACCCCTTTTAAAGCTTAAGCTTGTTCATAAAAAACAGGACACAGGCAATAAATCTGCATGGAACAGGTGCCCATATGGTTTGGACATTTCGCTGCGGAAAAATGCCAAAAAAGCCGGCGATCAACTGCGCAAGAAGGCACTTTGACAAAATTTGCAAAATAAATGGCAGGATGGCTTGCACTAAAGCCTGTTTCTTGCTATACTAAAAAAGTATTGGCCTATTTGGCAATTCAAAGATTGTTAATAGAAAAGAAAGGTTGTGTAACATTCGGTGGAAGTTCTGTACGAAAACCTATTGCAGATCACATGGCAGCAGGTTGTAATGTGGGTCATCGGCGGTGTGCTGATCTTTTTGGCGATCAAAAAAGAAATGGAACCGTCTTTGCTGCTTCCCATTGGTTTTGGCGCGATTTTAGTCAACCTGCCCTTTTCCGGGGCGATCGATCAGGTGATCGACGGCGTGACGGAGCGAGGAGCGCTGTCCATCCTGTTTGACGCGGGTATCGCCAACGAATTGTTCCCGCTGCTTTTGTTTGTGGGTATCGGCGCGATGATCGACTTTGGTCCGCTTTTAACGAATCCCAAAATGATGTTGTTTGGCGCAGCGGCCCAGTTTGGTATCTTCTTTACCCTGTCTATGGCGTCGCTGGTGGGCTTTGATCTCAACGATGCGGCCTCTATTGCCATTATTGGTGCGGCGGACGGACCGACCTCTATCTTTGTGGCGTCTTATTTTAACAGCAACTATCTGGGCCAGATCACCATGGCTGCTTATTCTTACATGGCGCTGGTACCGATTATCCAGCCGGCGGTAATCAAACTGGTGACCACCAAAAAAGAACGGCGGATCCGGATGCACTATGAACAGAAAAAGATTTCCAAAACCACCCGTATTTTGTTTCCCATCCTGGTGACGATGATCGCGGGCTTAGTGGCTCCCCGCTCGGTAGCATTGATCGGATTTTTGATGTTCGGCAACCTGATTCGGGAGTGCGGCGTGCTGGACAGCCTGTCCGAGACGGCGCAGAAACAGCTGGCCAATCTCATCACGATTTTCTTAGGCATCACGATTGCCTCCCAGATGAAGGCGGAAAACTTTATTACCTTCCCGACGTTGTTAATCCTGTTCCTGGGTCTGATCGCCTTTATCTTCGACACCTTTGCCGGTGTTGTGTTCGCAAAGATCCTCAATCTGTTTACCAAAAACAAGGTCAACCCCATGATCGGTGCGGCGGGTATTTCTGCGTTCCCCATGTCTGCCCGTGTGGTGCATAAAATGGGTCTGAAAGAGGATCCCCAGAACTTCCTGCTGATGCATGCGGCAGGGGCGAACGTTTCCGGGCAGATCGCGTCGGTTATCGCCGGCGGCCTGATCATCAGCCTGATCCACTGATCGAAGAAAGGAATGGTGGAGAATGAATAATTTTCAGTTCCATATTGATATCGAGCAGTTTTTAGACAGCTTTCAATACATGGGCCTTGGAATGTTAGGTATCTTTGTGGTGACCGTCGTTATTATGCTGGTCATTAAGCTCTTAGCGGTTGTTACCAATCGAGAGCCTAAAAAGGCAAAATCCCCCGATAATCAAAAGGCGGAATAAAGCTTTCCTTGGCGGTTTCTCCCTGCTGGATATAGGCGTCCTCCACACCGATGGAGAGGGCGAAATCAATTAGCTCATCGTATTCCTCTTGGGTGACGGTGCGGTTGATTTCCGGGTAATACCGGACGAATTCCATGGGGGTATACTGATTCATGATGCTTAAAATAATCCGGTCCCCATGGGTTTCATGGAGGTACCGGATTATTTTTTTGGAATCCTCCACCATCCCGGGGAGCAGCATATGCCGGACGATGACCCCTTTTTGCAGAATGCCGTCCCGGTCAAACTGGGGAGATCCTGTCTGCTTCACCATTTGGGCAAGGCTTTTTTGGGCCCATTCCCGGTATCCGGGCGCCCGGGAATATTTTTGGGCCAGCCGTGCGTCGAAATATTTAAAATCGGGCAAAAAGATATCCACTGTCCCTTTCAGCGCCCGGATGGTCTCGGGGGTCTCGTAGCCGCTGGAATTATACACAACAGGGATGCAAAGCCCCTTTTGCCGGGCGAGCTTAATCCCCTGGATAATCTGGGGGACAAAGTGGGTGGGGGTGACTAAATTGATGTTGTGGGCCTTTTGTCCCTGCAGCTCCAGGCAGATGTCGGCAAACCGTTCGGTGGAGATGAGCAGGCCGTCCTGCTGGGTGCTGATCTCCCGGTTCTGGCAAAAGACGCATTGCAGGGTGCAGTGGGAAAAAAAGATCGTCCCCGACCCGGCTGTCCCGGACAGGCAGGGCTCCTCCCAAAAGTGGAGGGCGGCGCGGGCCGCTTTGATCCTGTCCCCCGCCTGGCAAAAGCCTTTTTCCCCGTGCAGGCGGTCGGCGCCGCAGTTTCGGGGACACAGGGTGCAGTGAGCTAAAACAGACAGATCCATGGGGGTGAACGCTCCTTTTTGTTGAGAGTACTTTTTGTTGACTAATTGGCAATTCCGCCGGTTGCCCCGTTAGGAGGCTAACGCTTTGCGTTTGTCCCTCGAGCCACTCTGTGGCTATTATACCACGGAAATAGCGGCGAAGTAAACGCCGGGGGTACTTGCGCCGCTTCCAGCGGTATGGTATCCTAAAAGTAAGAGAAGGTTTCCGGGAATTTTCCCGGCAAGTAAAGAGAATGGAGACGTGTTTATGAGCAAAGTCAGCTGGAAGGGCGGCGCGATGTTAGCGCCCTTGCCTCCGGTTATGGTCACCTGTGGGAGCAAAGAAGCGCCCAACGTTTTAACGGTAGCCTGGACGGGGATCCTCAACACCATCCCGCCCAAAACCTATATTTCCGTGCGGCCCTCCCGGTATTCCTACGAACTGATTAAACAGACGGGAGAGTTTGTCATCAACCTCACCACTACGCCACTGGTGAAAGCGGCGGATTTCTGCGGCGTGCGTTCCGGCCGGGATGTGAATAAATTCGAAGCGATGGGGCTTGCGACCCAGCCCGCCGAAAAGGTAGGATGCCCTATGCTCGCCCAAAGCCCCTTAAACATCGAATGCAGGGTGACGGATGTAATCCCGTTAGGCAGCCACGACATGTTTATAGCGGACATCGTCGCAGTAGACGTGGAGGAAAGCTGCATCAACGACAAGGGAAAACTGTGCTTAGAGCGGGCCTCTTTAGCGGCGTTTGCCCACGGGAGCTATTACGAGCTGGGAAAAAAGATCGGGAGCTTTGGCTTTTCGGTGCGCAAAAAGCGCAAAAAGAACCCTCATTACAAGCCGAGGAAAAAATAACAGCGTCTTCTCCTTCGCGGAGGGGAGGATGAGGGTTACGGGAGGGAAACGGCCATGGCCTATTGTTCCAAAAACCACCTGTTTGATTTTGAGCTCCACGACACCCTGGTGAAAAGGATCGCCCTTGCAGGCGGCGACTGCACCTGCGAGCTTTATGCGCTTAACATCCACAAGGGGGCGGAGCAAAACAAGCGATCCACCGACATGTGTATTGACGGCGCAAAAGTGCTGCTTAAAAACGCACGCCTTGTGTCTGTTATGGTCCCGGATGAAGATACGGCCAAACGAACGGAGGATTCCTGCACATATACAAGCTGCCGGCCGCTTTCCCGAGAGGAAATAAGTGTCCTGAAAGGCAAGCTGTCCCACTGTTGGCTGTGGATTAACGGGATCGATGAAATCTCAAAACAAGGGCCCTGGGTGTATGAAGTGGAGTGCAGCGCCTACCAGACAGGTAGTTCGGCGGCGGAATACGACTACCTTCTCCTTCGCCTGGCCTTTGATGAGGTAACAATTTGCTGGGAGGATTATCGCTTTGCCGCCTGGTATGAAAAAATCAAACAATATGATACCAGCCTCCGCGTTGTGACAAACGGCGGGGAAGAACTTTTAACCGTTCATGTCACCGCCAATGACGAGAACGAGGACCATCCGCACCGGACCTTGGGGGTAACCCTGCCCTCCGGGGAACTTTATGGAAACGGCCAGAATATGGCTGAGGCCCTGCTGGAGATCATTCAAAGGCTGCCGGAAGATTGGCAGGTCAAAAGCTGTTTTACCTGCCGGCACGGCCAATTTTGCCCATACGGAAATGCGGATAACGAGATTTTCTGTATGCGGGGATTGGATCCCCAGACTATTCCCCAGCTGTGCGACTGGATGGTGGACTTTGAGGAAATGGACAAGCGTTCCCGCACGGTGTTTTCTCTCTGTGAGGAGTATCAGCCCATGGAATAAGGGCTTTTTCCTATAACGATTATTACTTTTATCGGTTTCCCCCGAAATAAAATCACCCCCATCGCCGCGGCGGTGGGGGAGATTTTTTGCATCAAGCGATTCTTATTCCACGGTGACGCTCTTGGCCAGGTTGCGGGGTTTATCCACATCGCAGCCCCGGAGCAGGGAGGCGTAATAGGCGATCATCTGCAGCGGAACCACCGCCAGCATGGGAGCCAAAATATCCTCTACCGCGGGGATTTCCAGCAGGTAATCCGCCAGCTGATCCGCCAGCTCGGCGCCTTCCTGGCAGACTAGCAGCACCTTGGCGCCCCGGGCCTTGACCTCTTTGATGTTGCCGATCATCTTTTCGTACAAAGCTCCCTGGGTCGCCAGGGCGATAACCGGAACGTCCTCGGTAATCAAGGAGATGGTGCCGTGCTTTAACTCACCGGCGGCGTAAGCCTCGCTGTGGATATACGAAATCTCCTTGAGCTTTAGCGAGCCTTCCAAGGACAGGGAGTAGTCTAAGCCCCGGCCGATATAAAACAGATCGTCTGAGGATTTAATCTGTTCCGCGAACTGCTTGCAGTCGTCCGCATGGCACAAAACGTTTTCCAGCTGAGTCGGAATCTCCATCAGCTTTTGGGTGTAAAAACGCGCCTCATTTTCAGTGATTTCTCCCTTTACCAGCGCCAGCTTAAAGGCCAGCAGATACATCACCGCCATCTGCACCGAATAGGCCTTGGTGCTGGCCACGGCGATTTCCGGGCCCGCCCAGGTGTAGATAACGCTGTCTGCCTCTCTAGCAATGGAGGAGCCTACCACGTTGACGATCGCCAGCGTGTGGATGCCATGTTTCTTAGCCAGCCGCAGGGCGGCCAGGGTATCGGCGGTTTCTCCCGACTGGGAGATGATGACCACCAGGTCGTTTTTGCCCAAAATGGGGTTGCGGTAACGGAATTCCGAAGCGATGTCCACATCCACCGGGATGCGGGCCAGCTTTTCCAGGACGTATTTGCCCACCATTCCCGCGTGCATAGCGGTGCCGCAGGCGACGATATGGATTTTTTCAAAGCTTCCCAGAACCTCGTCGGTCAAGGACTCCACCTTCAGATCGGGGAGGCCGTCTTCCACCCGGGGAGAAACGGTGTCCCGCACCGCCTTGGGCTGCTCATGGATTTCTTTGAGCATAAAGTGGTCATAGCCGCCTTTTTCTGCAGCTTCAATGTCCCAGGTGGCAGTGAGCACCTGTTTTTGCACAGGCTTGCCGTCCTGGCTGACGATTTCCACCTTGTCCTTTTGCAGGCAGGCGATCTCGTTTTCCTCCAGCAGGTAGTAGTTCCGGGTGTATTTTAAAATAGCCGGGATGTCCGACGCAATGAAGTTTTCACCCTGCCCCAGCCCAACGATCAAGGGGCTGTCCTTGCGCACGGCGTACAGCCGGTCGGGGAAGTCTTTAAACAAAATTCCCAGGGCGTAGCTTCCCTTAATCTCTTTTAAAGCCGCCTGGATGGTCTCTAAAGGATCGCCGTTGTAATAATAGTCTAAAAGCTTTGCCACGGTTTCGGTGTCGGTCTGGGAGACAAAGGTGTAACCGTTTGCCGTCAAAAATTCCTTTAGCTGCAAATAGTTTTCGATGATCCCGTTGTGGACGATGGAGAGCTTTTCCGTCCCGTGAGGATGGGAGTTGATGTCCGAGGGCTCCCCGTGGGTGGCCCAGCGGGTGTGGCCGATGCCGCAGTGGCCGTGAGGACGGCCTACCTGCTCCATTTTTTGTTCCATGTCGTCCAGACGGCCTTTGGATTTCACCGTCTTGATCGTCCCGTTTTCAAAGATAGCGACGCCGGCGGAGTCATAGCCCCGGTATTCCAGTTTCCGAAGGCCGTCCACCAGCACGGAAGAAGAATCTTTATTGCCAATATATCCAACGATTCCACACATAATGTTAATCCCTTTCAGGTGTTGTTTTTTAAGATAATGGACAGCCTTTTTGTTCCACAGTTGCCTGTGTATTTGTAGGCTGTCTGACGACCCCGGATACTCCAGGGGCCGGGAGAGCACCCGCCGAAATTTTCGATGACTCTCCACCTCGTTAACCCGGTTAAAAACGGGTCTGGCGCTTTCTCGTCCTGTGCGCTCTGCCGGGATGGTCCGGTTTGTTCTGCAGCCTCCTTTTTCATCAATTTGCACAGAAAGATACAATTCTATTTTACAGGAAAATGAAAAAAAGTCAATCCCAAAAGAGGAAAGGGGGCCGCCGCAGCGTACAGAATCCAAAGCTGAAACCGGAACATGGGGCATCACAAAGGAAAAACAGGCATAAAACAGCCGTTTTATATAGTGTATGCGTTATTTTCAAAAAAAGACGGAAAAAGGGAGTGCCTGAAAAACATTCCCTAGAAAAACCATTTGCCGCCCATGCTTTATGGACGGCAAATGGTTTTCTCGTTAAATTAACTCGATATTTCTATTTTGCACCATGTCTTTAGCGGTTGTTATTCTTCCGGCTGATTATCATTTCCGGTTCCTTTTCGCAGCTTGCGGCGTTTTTCCAGGTAGTTCATCAGGCGCTCGTTAACAAAGATTCCCGCGATTCCCACCACACCGGTAATTAAGAAAACCACGACGCTTAAAACAAGATTCCCGTTGTTGATAGAGGAACCTACAAAGGTGGAGGAAATCACCGAGGGAATCCGGGCGAAGGTGGAGATCAAAAAGAACCGCAAAGGGCGGATCGTCGTCAGAGGTACCAGATAGGTGAGGACATCTTTAGGCGTCCCAGGGATAAAAAACAGGATAAAGACAATCAGCTCCAGCCGTTTTTCGTTGTGCATAAACTTGAACCGGTGGAGCTTTTCCTCCGAAACCACCTTGCTGACAAAGGAGTAGCCCAAAAGCTTTACCATATAAAAGATGATGATTGTACCGATTAAAACGCCCAGCAGGCAGGTGAGCATCCCGCCCACTGTGCCGTACAAAAGCCCCGAGATAATTTCAATGGGTTCGCCGGGGATGAGGGCCACAATCACCTGCAAGATCTGGATGCCGGTCATAATCAGCCAGCCCCACACGCCAAAGGAGTGGATGTATTCCTGCAGCTGCTGCCGGGCGGCTTCGTCTTTTAACGAAATAATCCAGGGAAGAAGCTTGATAGTAACGCCGACGATTACCAGGAGGATGATTCCTAAAATGATAAATTTAATAAAGGACTTTTTATCATTTTTTATGGTGGCTTTTGTTTCCTTTTTCATATAGCATCCTCCGCGGCTTTTCACTCTCTGTTTTTAGCATAGCAAAATAAGATGTAAAATTCAACGGATAAGTTATGAAGAACTTCCTACAGTTTTCTTACAATGCATTGCTATGTGTGTCTTGAGCGCACAAAAAGGCCGCCCGATGTTTATAAAGGGCGGCCTTTTGGCGGATAAGGTTATACCCGGTGCAAAAGATCGGTGTAGCTGGGCATCGGCCAAGCTTCGGAAGCGGTGATCCCCTCCGCTTTGTCCACCGCATGCCGCAATTTCGCCATCTGAGGCAGGATCTGATCCCGGTAGCCGGACGCGGCGGCCAAAGCGCCGTCATGATTTTGATGCACCTCGTCCAACAGTTCCGTCAGGGCCTTGGTCTCGGCGGAGATCCGGTCGATAGCCTCCGACAAAGTCTGGGCCAGGCGCAGGGAGGTGGCGTTTGATACCCCCGCGCACATCAGCTCGTTATAAGAAGCGGCGGTATCTCCCGCAAAGCCGATCAGCGCCGGCAGGATCTGCTTGTTGACCATCTCCAGCATGGTGTTGGCCTCGATGTTGATGGTCTTGGCGTAGTTTTCCAGCATGATCTCGTACCGGGAGTGGCACTCCACCGGGGTGAGCACATGGTGGCGGTCAAACACGGCGATGTTTTTGGGATTTGTCAGAGCCCCGGCTGCATCCACCGTGGTGGGCAGGTTGGGCAGGCCCCGGCGGGCGGCTTCTTTTACCCAGTCCTCGGTGTAGTTGTTGCCGTTAAAGATAATGCGGCCATGCTGCTCCATGGTCTCGGTGATGATGCGTTTGATCTCGTCGTCAAAGTTGGAGGCTTGCTCCAGCCGGTCGGCAAACCCCTGAAGGCTGTCCGCCACAATGGTGTTTAACACATAGTTTGACTGGGCGATGCTCTGGGAAGAGCCAACCATCCGGAATTCAAATTTATTCCCCGTAAACGCAAAGGGGGAGGTGCGGTTGCGGTCGCTGTCGTCTTTAGGCAGGGTGGGGAGGGTCTCCACACCCGTCTCCAGGATGCCCGAGCTGTTTTGGTGATTGGAATTTCCCTTGGCGATGTTTTCCAGCACCGAGGTCAGCTCTTCACCCAAAAAGATCGAGATGATCGCCGGCGGGGCTTCGTTGGCGCCTAAGCGGTGATCGTTTCCGGCCACCGCCGCCGTCATGCGCAGCAGGTCGGCATAATCGTCCACCGCGGAGATGACGGCGCACAGGAAGATCAAAAACTGGACGTTTTCATAAGGAGTTTTACCGGGATCCAGCAGGTTTAATCCGTCGTCGGTGGATAACGACCAGTTGTTGTGCTTGCCGCTGCCGTTGACGCCGGCAAAGGGCTTTTCGTGCAAAAGGCAGGCAAGGCCGTTTTTCTTGGCGACGATCCGCATAATCTCCATGGTCAGCTGGTTGTGGTCGCAGGCGATGTTGGCAGAACAGAACACCGGCGCCAGCTCATGCTGGGCGGGGGCGACTTCGTTGTGCTTGGTTTTGGAGGTCACGCCCAGTTCCCAAAGCTCGTTGTCCAGCTGGCGCATATACTCCGCTACCCGCAGGCGGATGCGCCCGCAGTAGTGGTCGTCCATCTCCTGGCCTTTGGGGGGCATGGCGCCGAACAGGGTGCGTCCGCAGATCTTTAAATCCAATCGTTTTTCATATTTTTCCCGGTCTACCAAAAAATATTCCTGTTCCGCACCCACGGTGGCCAGAACCCGCTTGGAGGTGCGGTTGCCGAACAGGCGCAGGATGCGCATAGCCTGGGTGGAGATCACCTGCATCGAGCGCAGAAGAGGGGTTTTGGTGTCCAGCGCTTCCCCGGTGTAGGAGCAAAAAGCAGTGGGGATATATAAGGTGCCCTCCCGGATGAAAGCGGGGGACGTACAGTCCCAGGCAGTGTAGCCCCGGGCTTCAAAGGTGTTGCGAAGCCCGCCGTTGGGGAAGCTGGACGCATCCGGCTCGCCCTGGATCAGCTCTTTTCCCGAAAATTCCAAAATCACCCGGCCGTCCTTTTGAGGGGAGATAAAGCTGTCGTGCTTGCCGGCGGTGATGTTGGTCATAGGCTGGAACCAGTGGGTAAAGTGGGTCGCCCCCTGTTCCACCGCCCAGTCCTTCATGACGCTGGCCACCACATCGGCCACGTCAGGCTCCAGATGGACGTTTTCGTCAATGGAATGCCGCAGGCTTTTGTAGGTGTTTTTGGGAAGCCTCTCCCGCATGACGGCGTCGTCAAATACCTTGCAGGCAAACTGGGTTGCAAAATCAAAGCTCATGAAAAAACCTCCGCTTTTCGATGTTCTCTCTTATCCGGTCACGGGCACGTGTACGGCCCGGTTACAGCAGCTCAATGCCGTGCTTTTCACAGGCGCGCAGCATATCTTCCGGCCAGACGGAAGCCTGCACCTCGCCGATGTGGGCTTTTTGCAAAAGCAGCATGCAGATGCGGGACTGGCCGATGCCGCCCCCCATGGTCAAAGGAAGCTCCCCGGCCAAAAGGGCCTTGTGGAAGGGGCGTTCCCGCCGGTTGTCGCAGCCGGCCAGGGTGAGCTGGCGGTCCAGGGACTTTTCGTCCACCCGGATGCCCATGGAGGACACTTCAAACGCCTGCTCCAAAACCGGGTTCCACACAAGCAGGTCGCCGTTTAAGCTCCAGTCGTCGTAGTCGGGGGCCCGGCCGTCGTGGGGCTTTCCGTTGGACAAAGCGCCGCCGATCTGCATGAGGAACACGGTGCCGTATTCCCGGCAGACCTCATCCTCCCGCTGCTTGGGGGAAAGGGATGGGTAGCGGTCCAAAAGCTCCTGGGTGGTTAAAAAGGTGACTTCAGGCTTTAAAAAGCAGTCGATCTGGGGGAATTTTCCGCACAGGGCGGTTTGGGTGTCCACTAACACGGACAGAATCGCTTTCACCGTCTCTTTAAGGGTGTCCAGGTTGCGGGTCTCGGGGGTGATGATCTTTTCCCAGTCCCACTGGTCCACATACACCGAGTGGAGGTTGTCAAGCTCCTCATCCCGGCGGATGGCGTTCATATCGGTGTAAAGGCCGGCGCCGGCGGAAAAGCCGTAGCGCTTTAAAGCCTGCCGCTTCCATTTGGCCAGCGAGTGAACGATCTGCACGTCGGCCCCGATGTCGTAAATATCAAACTGCACCGGCCGCTCGGTGCCGTTTAAATCGTCGTTGAGCCCGGATTCCGGCCGGACGAACAGGGGGGCGGATACCCGGGTCAGGTTCAGCCGGCGGCTTAACTCCTTTTCAAAGGTGTCTTTCACCGTTTTAATGGCGATTTCGGTCTGCATAATATCCAGCTTGGGAGTATAGTCCTTAGGAATCTTCAGTTTTTTAAGGCTCATGCGCCTGACCCCTTTCAAAAATCAATTATATCTATCATAGCATTTTTTACCGTGTTTTTCAATACAGAATCCTGCCGGGAACGAACTGAAAAAACAGGGGATTTTTATTCCTGCCATAAACCGCTTTGGCAGATGGCCTGGGCGATCTGATAATCACCGTCGGTGGTGATCTTTAAATTGTATACATCCCCCTGGATGATGCGCACCGGTTTTCCTGCCAGTACAAAGATCTTGCAGGCGTCGGTAAGTTCTGCTTTCTGCTGGGGGGAAAGGGCTTTGTAAAGCTCCCAAAGCTGCCAGAGGGGGAAGCTCTGAGGGGTCTGGCTTTGAAAAAGCTCCCGCCGCGGAGGGATAGAAGAGACCGTCTCGCCGTCCTGGGAGGATAAAATGGTGTCTACGGCGGGGATCGCCGTATCGCAGGCGACCTGCTGTAAAACGGCGTCGATGTTTTGGTCGATAAGCCGCTGGCTTACAAAGGGGCGCACGGCGTCATGAGTGATGATGACGTCCTCCTCCCGCTCGCCGAAGGTATTCTTAATATCCCGGATGACGTTCATTAACGTTTCGTTCCGGTCGCTTCCTCCTGCCACTATCCGCAGCCGGGGATCCGAAACGCCGTATTGGGTAAGCAGTGACTGGAAGTAGTTAAGCCACTCGCCGTTGACGGCGATATACACAGCATCAAACCGCTTGTTTCTTAAAAACTGCGTCAGAGTGCACAGGATAATCGGCTTGTCCCCCAGCAAAAGAAATTGTTTGGGCAAAGGCGCCGATTTCATTCTGGAGCCGGTGCCGCCCGCTAAAACCGCACCAAAAATCATGGGAATTCCCCTTTCCTTGCTTTGCTTGTCTACCGGCTGTCCCGGTGGATTTTCCAGCATTCATCATACCATATTCGCTGCTCTTTGTTCAATTTTATTTTTCATCTTTTGGCAGGTTGTCACAATCCGGTGTTTATACAGGGTTACATAATGTGTATTTCTCACTCGTGAAAACGGCCGGTCAAAATTGTGACAGAAAGGCATAGTTTTGCATGTTTATTATTTTAAAACGGAATATAATGAAAAAACATAGTAAAAAAGCGATTATTATTTATAACATTGCATTTATGCTCTCTATAGAAGACAAAGGTTAGCCCTTTTTGACAGGGACTATATTCTCGTTGTAAAAGCGCGCTTTTTACATTAAAATTTTATTGGGGGCATAATTATGGAGCTGAGAAAAATTGTGGGCGAAAACGTCCTTCAGTGGCGAACTGAAAACAATGTAACACAAAAAGAATTGGCTGAAAAGGCCGGAATTGATGTGACTTACCTGCGCAGAATCGAGCATGGCAAGGCAAATTTAACGGCAAATGTCATCGACCTGCTGAAAGATACCATGCAGGTTCCGATGGAGCAGCTTACCCAGCGAAAAAAGCGGTAAGAGCTCTGGATATTTTGTGGATGGGGTGTGAAAACAGCCGATGTACAGCATGACAGAAACAGAAGCAGAAACGGAAGATCAAACGGCAAAAACCTACGGCGTAACGTGGGAGGGCGGATCGATTCCCGATCTTTCTCTGGATAGGGGAAAAGTACTTGGATTTATCGCCCGGTTAAACGAAGGGGAGTTATCTCTCCTTCATATCCGCGATGCGGCGGAGGATTTTGTAAACGGGGATGGGGGATAGGATATTCCATAAAAAGAGCAATGCCAATACTGGCTTTAAAGATAAAAAGGAAAAAGGCCGCTGCAAAAGGAAGGTTTTGCAGCGGCCTTCATAAAAAACACTTGCCGTCCGTGCTAAATGGGCGGCAAGTGTTTTTTTGCCCGAATGAGTCTGTTAATTTACAGTTTGTGTGAACACGAAATTGGCGGAGCGATGGCAGAAGAGGGGGAGCCCCCTTTTTCAGGTACCGTTACAGGATGATGCAAATGAGCCCGCTGCATCCTTCGTTGATAATGCGCTCGATGGTCTCCTGCAATTTTAACCGGGCGTCCGAGGGCATACGGTATAGCTTGTTATGAAGCCCTTCGTTGACCAGCTCGTGCAGGGACTTCCCGAAGATATTGGACTCCCAGATTTTCTGGGGGTTTTCCTCAAACTCCTTGAGCAGGTACATCACAAGCTCTTCCGACTGCTTTTCGCTTCCCACAATGGGGCTTACCTCGGTGGTGATGTCCGCTTTCATCATATGGATGGAAGGGGCGCTGGCTTTCAGCCGCACACCGTATTTTCCGCCCTGTTTGACGATTTCAGGCTCTTCCAGCGAGAGCTCCTCCATGGTAGGCATCACAATGCCGTAGCCAGTGGCGTTTACCTCTTCCAAAGCACAGCGGACCTTTTCGTACTCGCTTTTGATGCGGGCAAGCTCGACCATGCAGGGCATCAGATCTCCTTCGTTTTTGATCTCGATGCCGGTGGCCTCGCCCAAAATCCGATAAAACAGGTCGTCGTTTAGGGTGACGCAGAGCCTGGCGCACCCGCAGCCCAGGTCGATGCTGTCCACCGCGCTGCTTAAAACGTATTCGCAGTCTTTGATTTTTTCCGCCGCCTGGCGGATATCCTGGATGTGATTGATATCCTTAGCCGCGTCTTTGATGGCGTCAAAGACGGACTTTTTCAGCCAGTGTTCCTTATCAAGGGAAGTGATCCAGCGGGGGCAGTCGATGGAGATTTCCTTAACGGGGAATTCAAACAAAATCTGGGTCAGGATATCCTTGATGTCCTGTTCGGTTAAGTCTAAGCAGCTCACCGGCAGGCAGGGGACGCCGTACTTTTCGGTCATCTGCATAGCCAGGGTTTTCGCGGCTTCGGAATCCGGGTACAGGCAGTTTAACAGGACGATAAAGGGTTTGTCGATCTCTTTAAGCTCACTGATAACCCGCTCTTCCGCTTCTTCGTATTCTTCCCGGGGGATGTCGCTGATGCTTCCGTCGGTGGTGATGACAAGACCGATGGTGGAATGCTCGTTGATGACCTTCTGGGTGCCCATTTCGGCAGCCATATTAAAGGGAATCTCGCTGTCAAACCAAGGGGTCATCACCATGCGGGGCATTTCGTTTTCAATATACCCCAAAGAGCTGGGGACAATGTAGCCCACGCAGTCGATCATCCGAACATTTAGGGTGGCGTTTTTCTCTAAGGTTACCGTGACCGCCTCTTCGGGGATAAACTTCGGCTCGGTGGTCATGATGGTACGTCCGGCCGCCGATTGGGGGAGTTCGTCGGTGGCCCGTTCTTTGCGGAACTCGCTGTCGATGTTGGGGATCACCAGCGTCTCCATGAACTTTTTGATAAAGGTGGACTTGCCCGTCCGCACAGGGCCGACCACGCCGATATAGATATCGCCGTCGGTGCGGCGGGCGATGTCCTGATAAATATTCCGGCTCTCCATAAACTTATTTCCTCCTACCTTTCCTTAATTTGCGGTCAGTCTACAAGGGGGATCAAAATCATGCCCCGTTGTTTTACTTCGTCACAGTCAAGCCCGTTTTCCTCCAAAATGGCGCCTGGGCTTGTGTTGTAACGCTTGGCGATGTCCCAGACAAGCTCGCCTTTGTCGGCGAAATACAGGGTCAGGGCAGGCAGGTCGGTTCTGGGCTTGGGATTTTCTTCGTCCAGCAGAATACCGGTGGTCATGCGGGTGCTGCCGGATTCGTAAAAACAGCCGAATAGTTTGAGCTCCGCCCGCACCTCCACGCTGTTTGCCCCAATGAGGCTGTAGGCGCAGGAGAGGATCTGGGCGAAAACATCCGCCGAGATCTTCTGCGGGGCGTCTTTGAGCTCTATTCTATGCTCAAAAGGGATTTCTTTCTGTATGAGTACCGGTGTATTTTCTCCGTTAAGGGCCAAAAGGTTCGCGCAGACCGTGCCGGTGATGACCGCTTCTGTCCCCTCCATGTGAAAGCTGGTAGAGGGCACCTCGCACCAAAGATCCAAAATCCCGCCGGAATCCTCCGGCAGCTCCAGCGTATCTTTGGCCATATGCTGTGCCTCAAAGGGCGACAGGAATTTTTCGCTTTGCATATCCCGGCACTGGACTTCGGTTTCGTATTGGGTGGAATACAGATCGGCAATGATCGGAATTTCTTTGTTTTTATAGGCTTCGCAGCAAACGGTCATGGTAAACTCCACGTGGAAGGTCTTGCCGTCGGATTCTTGGCCGCCGCCGCTTTGGATCTCCATGTCCGCTGCGTCCATCTGGATATGGCAGAGGTATTCCTCGTCCACCCCTTCCAGATCCATGATCTGGCTGACCGGCAGGGTGTGCTCCATGACCTCGGGCTTTGCGTTTTCCCCGTCCGGCCGGTAGAGGATATGCAGCCGCAGTTCCCCTTTGACGATCACCTTGTTGGCGATGATCTTGTAATCGGTGACCATGGCGGAGCAGCAGGCGTTCAATACCTCCAAAATCGGCGGCTTGCCGTAGCTAAGCTCCAGCTCCTCCTCAACGGTGAACTGCTTCCAGCCGGATTTCACCGGGCAGCCGGCGTTTACCATCTGCTTTTTCATCTGGATGCCGCTGCCCTGGGCGTCGCAGATGACCTCTTCACAGCGCTGGGTCATGATGATAAGCTGCAGGGTAACGGCCCCGCGGATGTCCAGCCGCTTGGGGTTGACCACCCGGCAGTTGACATAATCGGTGCGGGCCTTCACCCGGATCACCGGGTCGGAAAGCTCGCATTTTAGCTCCACGGTTTTGGAAAAAGGCATCTTTTGTTCAAAGGCATGCAGCTCATTATTTTCCTCGCTGATATAAAGGACTCTTATGTGGGCTGTGCCCTCCAGAAATACTTTGTCCCCCGACGCCCGGCAGGAACTCACTTTTGGGGTCATCCGGCAGGAAAGTACCTGGAAGATCGAGGGGCAATAATCGGGGAGGATGGCGTCCAGCTCCACGCTTTGCTCCAGGGGGCTGTCGTAAACTGTTTCATTTATGCAAACATTGTCCCGTGTCACATTCAGCTCCATTGTGCTACCGCTCCTTCTATGGTTTTCTTACCCCATCTATATGTGTAAGCTGTCCGCGATATGCGTTGAGAAATAAAAACTTTCGCGTTCTCTCTTGCTCTTGGTGGCCGGGAGAGAGACGCGCTTGGCTGTCCGTTTACGGCATCTGCTCATTTTCACAGAAAATCCGATGATTTTTTTGTTCTTTTGACAAAAAAGAAAAATAATGTTTCCATTCTTTTAATTTTTTGCTATAATCAGTACTTGTCGGATTCCGCTTTATTTACGGAAAGCTTTAAACCGATAAAATCGAAAAAAGGATGTTTAACATGGCAATATGGATTATTCTGGCGATCTATGTGATCCTGATGGCGGCCGTGGCGATTGTGACCGCCAAAAAGGCGGACTCGCTGACCAACTTTGTGGTGGGCGGCCGCAGCGCCGGCCCCTGGATGTCGGCGTTTGCTTATGGGACGACGTATTTTTCCGCCGTGCTGTTTATCGGCTACGCGGGGAATTCCGGCTGGAACTACGGCTTGTGGGCGGTGCTCATTGGGGTGGGGAACGCCCTTTTGGGCGCTTATCTCGCCTGGAAGCTGTTAGCCGGTCGCACCCGGGAGGTCACCCGGCGGTTAAAAATCAAGACCATGCCCCAGATGTTTGAAAAGCGCTACCAGAGCAAGAGCATGAAGGTGTTCGCCGCGGTGGTGATCTTTATTTTCATGACCCCCTATTCCGCGTCGGTGTACAGCGGCCTAAGCTATCTGTGCGAGTCGGTGCTGGGGATCAATTACCAGGTGGCGATGCTGTTTATCGCGGTGATTTCGGCGGGATATCTGGTGCTGGGCGGCTATGTGGCGTCGCTTCTGGCGGACTTTATCCAGGGGATCATCATGATCGGCGGCGTGGCGGCGATGATCTTTTTTGTCATGCGCACCGACCAGGTGGGCGGGGTGGACGGCCTTGCCCGACTGGTGGACAAGATGGGGGAGCAGGGGATGCTCTCGCCCACGCCCTCGATGGTAGTAGGGCTCATCAGCCTGATTTTGCTCACCAGCGTGGGTACCTGGGGAATGCCTCAGATGATTCACAAATTTTACGGCGTGGCGGACAAAAAAGGAATTAAAAGAGGGACTATCATTTCCACAGTGTTTTGTGCTATAATATCTTGTGGCGCATATTTTGTCGGTTCTTTGTCCCGTTTGTTTTACTCCTCCGTGCCCACGGTGGACGGGCAGCAAAACTACGACCTGATTATCCCGGGGATTTTAGGCCACCTGCCCACCATTTTGCTGGGCGTGATTTTAGTGCTGGTGCTGTCGGCGTCGGTGTCCACCCTTTCGGGGATCACGCTGACCTCCTGCTCGGCGATTTCCATGGACCTGATCGCCGGGGCGATTAAGCCGAACATGGACAGAAAGCAGACCTTTACCCTCACCAGGGTGCTGTGCATTTTGTTTATCATCGCCTCCTATCTCATCGCGTCCATCAAATCCCCCATCTTAATGCTGATGTCCTTTTCCTGGGGAAGCATTGCCGGTGCGTTTTTGGCCCCCTATCTGCTGGGCCTTTACTGGAAGCGGCTGGGCAAAAAGGGCGCCTGGGCCGGTATGATCGGCGGCCTTTCGGTTTCGCTGATTCTGGCGGTGGCAAGCGGCTTTAACACCGCCAATGCCCCCCTGTTCGGGATCATCGCCATGGCGGCTTCCTTTGTGATCTGCATCGCGGTGACTTTGTGCACCAAGCGGGAGCCCGTCAACGAGGAGTTTTTCGCCCGCTCGGAAGAGGAAGCGTAACATCCTGCGTTTTAGCGGCGGCCAGCCGCAGCAAAATACATATTATAAAAGAGGTGCCATCCGTTTTGTTCTTTCAAAAGGATATCGAAACAATGCCGAGGCCCCAGATGGAATCCCTCCAGCTGGAAAGGCTCAAGCGCATTGTCGCCTACTGCTACGACAATGTTCCGTTTTATCATGACCGCCTGACTCAGGCGAAGGTGACGCCGGATAAGATCAAAACCCTGTCCGACGTGCAGTACATCCCCTATACCACCAAGGAGGATATCCGGGACAACTATCCCTTCGGGCTGTTTGCAAAGCCCATGAAGAATATCGTCCGCATTCATGCCTCCAGCGGGACCACCGGCAAGCCTACGGTGGTGGGCTATACCAAGCAGGATCTGGAAACCTGGTCGGACTGCATGGCGAGGCTGTGCGTGGCGGCGGGCGCGTCGGAGGACGACATCGTCCAGATCTCCTTCGGCTACGGGCTGTTCACCGGGGCGCTGGGGCTTCACTATGGGCTGGAAAAAATCGGCGCGGCGGTAATCCCCGCTTCCAGCGGCAACACCGAAAAGCAGGTGATGCTGTTAAACGATTTTGGCGTGACCGGCCTTGTAAGCACCCCCTCCTACGCGCTGTATATGGCGGAGGTCGCCAAGGAAAAAGGCGTGCTTGACAACTTAAAACTGCGGCTTGGCCTGTTTGGCAGCGAGGGCTGCACGGTGGAGATGCGGGACCAGATCGAAAAGAACTTCCACCTTTTCGCCACCGACAACTACGGCATGAGCGAGCTGATGGGCCCGGGTGTTTCGGGCGAATGTCATCTCAGACGGGGCATGCACATCAACGAAGACCATTTCCTGCCCGAGATTATCGACAGCGCCACCGGCCAGGTGCTGGAAAGAGGCGCTACCGGGGAACTTGTGGTGACGACGCTGACCAAAGAGGGTATCCCCCTTTTGCGCTACCGCACCAAGGACATCACCCGGATTACATACGAGCCCTGCGAGTGCGGGCGCACCACGGCCCGGATGGACAAAATCAAGGGCCGCAGCGACGATATGCTCAAGATCCGGGGGGTCAACGTGTTCCCCTCCCAGATCGAAAGCGTTCTCATGAGCATAGAGGAAATCGGCGCCCATTACCAGCTGATCGTCCGGCGGGAAGGCTTTATGGACACCTTGGAGGTCAAGGTGGAAGTGGTGGATGCAAGCCTTCTGGAGCGCTACGGCGAGCTGGAGGCGCTGCAAAACCGCGTCAAGCACAATCTCAGGACAGTGCTGGGCATCGACGCCAAGGTGAGCCTAGTAGAGCCGAAATTCTTAGAGCGTTTCCAGGGCAAGGCCAAGCGGATTGTGGACCTTCGCAACCAGCCCAACGGCTGATGAAAATGACGATAAAACTACTGAATTTTTAAAACTGAAAAGGGGTAGCAGAGAGTGAAAAAATTAATGTTGGGAAACGAAGCGGTAGCAAGAGGCTTGTATGAATCCGGCTGCCGGCTGGTGTCCAGTTATCCTGGTACGCCCAGTACCGAGATTACCGAATATGCCAGCAAATACGACGAGATTTACTGCGAGTGGGCTCCCAATGAAAAGGTGGCCTGTGAGACCGCCATCGGCGCATCCATCGGCGGGGCGCGGTCGTTTACCGCCATGAAGCATGTGGGATTAAACGTGGCGGCTGACCCGCTGTTTACCTCCTCCTATACCGGGGTCAACGGCGGTATGATCATCGCCGTGGCCGATGACCCGGGAATGCACTCCTCCCAGAACGAGCAGGATTCCCGCCACTACGCCATCGCCGCCAAGCTCCCCATGGTGGAGCCTGCGGATTCCGGGGAATGCCGGGATTATGTGAAGATAGCCTACGAGATGTCCGAGCGGTTTGACACGCCGGTTTTGTTCCGGTTGAGCACCCGGGTGTCTCACTCCCAGAGCATCGTGTCCTTAAACGAGCGGGAGGACGTAGCGCTGAAAGAATACAAAAAAGACCCTGCCAAATACGTTATGATGCCCGCCATGGCCAAAAAGCGCCACGTGGTGGTGGAGCAGCGTCAGGAAGCCCTCGCCAAATGGGCGGAGGAAACCGCGCTTAACCAGATGATGATGGGGGATACCAAAATCGGCATCATCACCTCGGGCGTGTCCTATCAGTACGCCCGGGACGCTATGGGCGACAAGGCAAGCTATTTAAAGCTGGGGCTTATTAACCCCCTGCCGGTGGAGCTGATTAAAAACTTCGCCGCCAAGGTGGACACCCTGTATGTCATCGAGGAGCTGGACGACATCATCGAGAGCCACTGCAAAAAGATCGGCGTCAAGGTGACCGGCAAGGAGAAATTCCCCTTGATCGGCGAGCTTTCCCAGGCTATCGTGCGGGAGGCGCTTTTGGGTGAAACCCTTCCCAGTACCGCGTTTCCGGAGGAGCTTCCGGTGCGGCCGCCGGTCATGTGTGCGGGATGTCCTCACCGGGGACTTTTCTACGCCTTAAAGCAGGAAAACTGCATGGTTTCGGGGGATATCGGCTGCTATACGTTAGGCGCGGCGGCTCCTTTGTCCGCCATGGACACCACGGTGTGCATGGGCGCGTCGATCTCCGGCCTGCACGGCTTTAACAAGGTCCGGGGTGAGGAGAGCACCCACCATTCGGTGGCGGTAATCGGCGACTCCACCTTTATCCATTCGGGGATCACGGGCCTTATCGACATCACCTATAACCAGGGGAAATCCAAGGTGGTGATTCTGGACAACAGCATCACCGGCATGACCGGCCACCAGCAGAACCCCACCACGGGATACACCATCAAAGGCGATCCCACCACCGCCATCAATGTGGAGGAGCTCTGCCATGCGGTGGGCTTTCAGAACGTGAAGATCGTGGACCCCTATGATCTAAAGGCCACCCGCCAGGCGGTCAAGGAGCTGTTGGCGTCAGATGAGCGCTCGGTGCTGGTGTCCCGCCGGCCCTGCGCGCTGCTCAAATACGTGAAGCATAAGCCCCCCATCCAGATCGACCGGGAAAAATGCAGAAGCTGTAAAGCCTGCCTGCGGATCGGCTGCCCGGCCATCAGCATGAAAAACGGCAAGGCGGTCATCGACCAGACCTCCTGCGTGGGCTGCGGCGTCTGTAAGGATCTGTGCGCTTTCGGCGCCATCGATCCGGATAAGGAATAGGAAAGGCGGTACATAGACGATGAAAATTAACGACCGGGATACCGTAATTTTCTTGGGCGACTCGGTGACCGACTGCGGCCGGGAGCCGGGGGACAACGGCGAAGGCCCTTTAGGCTCCAACGCCTACGGCGGAGGCTATCCCCGCTTTTTCTCCTCTTTATATAAGGTGATGCACCCCGAAAGACAGGTGCGGTTTATCAACAAGGGCATCGGCGGAAACCAAACCCGCCATGTGCTGGCACGCTTGCAGAAAGACGTGCTGGACTACCATCCGGATGTGGTTACCTTGTGCATCGGCATCAACGACGTCTGGCGGCTGTTCGACCGTCCCCAGATCCCCGGCGACGGGGTGGACGCGGAGGAATACCGGGCCAACATGGTTTCGATCATCGAGAGCATTTTAAAGGAGACTGACCGCCTGGTGCTGTTAACGCCCTATCTCATCGACCGCAGCCCTTATGAGCCCATGCGGTTAAAAATGATCGAGTACGGCAACATCTGCAAGGAGCTGGGGGAAAAGTATTCCCTTCCGGTCATTGATTTGCAGGCGCTGTTCGAGGGCCTGATGGAAAAAGGCGCCACCTCTTATGATCTCGCGGGAGACCGGGTGCACCCCCACAGCACCGGCCATATGGCCATCACCCTAAAACTGATGGAGGTTTTTGAGGAAACCGTCCGCTTATAAACGATAACTTGTGACGGCTATGGCCGTTTGGGAGGTAACGATATTGAAGCAGGGAAATAACATTATGATCGTCGGCGTGGGCGGCCAGGGGACGCTTTTGGCCAGCCGGGTGCTGGGAAATGTTTTAATGGCCCAGGGGTTCGACGTCAAGGTAAGCGAGGTGCACGGCATGTCCCAGCGGGGCGGCTCGGTGGTCACCTATGTCAAATACGGGGAGCAGGTGTTTTCCCCCACCATTGAAAAGGGAGAAGCGGACATCATCCTCTCCTTTGAAACGCTGGAAGCCGCCCGCTGGCTTCCCTATCTAAAAAAGGGCGGCGCGGTGATCGTCAACAGCCAGGAGATCGATCCCATGCCGGTCATCACCGGCGCGGCGGAATACCCGGAGCATATCCTGGATAAAATCAAAGACCAGGGCGTGCGGCTTTTGACCATCGACGCGCTTTCCCTGGCACTGGAAGCGGGCAGCGCCAAGGCCGCCAACGTAGTGCTTATCGGGATGCTGTCAAACCACATGGATATCCCGGAAGAGGACTGGCTGGCCGCTATCCGGGAGTGTGTTCCCGAAAAATTCATCGACTTAAACGTAAAGGCATTTGCACTGGGGCGTGCGGCCGACAACGCATAGGAGGAGACGAACATGGCCGAAAAATACTGGAATCCACAGATCGAGACGGCGCCGCTCCATGAGATGAAGGCGCTGCAATCCTACCGGCTGAGCGCCAAAATCCGCGAGGTGTACGAAAAGGTGCCCCACTACCGGAAAAAGATGGACGAAGCAGGGGTAAAACCGGAGGATATCCGCTCGGTGGAGGATTTACACCTTCTTCCCTTTACCAGCAAGCAGGACCTGCGGGATACCTATCCTTATGGAATGTTCGCCCGCCCTGTCGAGGAGGTCGTGCGCATCCACGCCTCCAGCGGCACCACTGGAAAGCAGACGGTGGTGGGCTATACCGACCACGACATCGGCATCTGGAGCGAGTGCACCGCCCGGGCGCTGACAGCGGCGGGAGGAGACAAGAACGATTTTGTCCACGTCTCCTACGGCTACGGCCTGTTTACCGGCGGTTTCGGCCTGCACTGCGGCGCGGAGCTGATAAAAGCCACGGTCATCCCGGTGTCGGTTGGAAATACCAAACGGCAGATCCAGATTATGAAGGATTTCGGTTCCACCATTTTGTGCTGCACCCCCTCCTATGCTTTGTATTTAGGGGAGACTTTGGAGGAAATGGGCATCAGCACCGATGAGATCCACCTGAAAGCGGGCATTTTCGGCGCGGAGCCCTGGACCGAGGGGATGCGCCGGACGATCGAAAAGAAGCTGGGCATCCGGGCCTTCGATATCTACGGCCTTTCGGAGGTCATCGGCCCCGGCGTCGCTTTTGAGTGCAGCGAGCAGACCGGCATGCACATTAACGAAGACCACTTTATCCCTGAGATCATCGACCCCGACACCGGGGAGGTGCTCCCCGAGGGCGAGCAGGGAGAACTTGTGTTTACCGCCATCACCAAAGAGGCGCTGCCCTTGATGCGGTACCGCACCAAGGACATCGCCGTATTGTCCCGGAAAAAATGCTCCTGCGGCCGGACACTGATCAAGCTCAGCAAGCCCCAGGGACGCAGCGACGATATGCTGATTATCCGCGGGGTCAACGTGTTCCCCTCCCAGGTGGAAAGCGTGCTGCTGGATCTGGGGCTTACCGCGCCTCACTATGTGCTGATCGTCGATCGGGTGGACAATAAAGACCGGCTGGAGATCAAGGTGGAAATGTCCGGGGAGATGTTCTCCGACGCAGTGCGCCACATCGAAGAGACAGAAGCCGTGATCCAGCGGGCGGTGGAATCCACCCTGGGCATCTCCGCCAAGGTGACGCTGGTGGAGCCCAAGTCGCTGGAGCGCGCAGAAGGAAAATCCAAACGCGTGATCGACAACCGGGTATACGACTGATTAACGGATTGTCTGTAAAATGGGGGCTTACATCATGAATATTCTGTGGATCTGCACCGACCAGCAGCGCTTTGATACGCTGGGGTGCTATGGAAATCCCTTTGTAAAGACGCCGAACTTAGACCGGCTGGCAAAAATGGGGGTAAGGTTTCAAAACGCCTACTCCCAGTCGCCGGTGTGCGCCCCCAGCCGGGCGAGCTTTTTGACCGGGCGGTATCCCCGCACCTGCGGCGTCCGCCAAAACGGGCAGGATATCGACGGGAAGGAGCGGCTGCTCCCCAAAATCCTGTCGGAGCAGGGGTATACCTGCGGGCTGGCGGGCAAGCTGCACATTTCCGCCTGCGGGCAGAAGGCGTGCAAAACCATCGAGCCCAGGATCGACGACGGCTATGACTATTTCCGGTGGTCCCACCATCCCGCGGGGATGGACGGGGGAAGCTGGCCCACCAATGAATATTCCCTGTGGTTGGAGCGCCATGGCCAGACCTACCGGAGCATCCCCAGAAAGGACTGCCGGTTTGTAGAGAACGGTATGCCGGAGGAATGGAGCCAGACCAAGTGGTGCACCGACTGCGCGCTGGAATATATGAACAGCGCCCATAAATTCGGGCTGCCTTGGCTGTTTTCCCTCAACTATTTTGACCCGCACCACGCCTTTAACCCGCCGGAGTCCTATTTAAACCGGTATCTTGACAAGCTGGACGAAATCCCGCTGCCCAACTACCGCCCGGGGGAGCTTGCAAATAAGCCGGTGTTCCAGCAAAAGGATCACGAGGGCGCTTATAATACAAAGGGGAACTTTCCCTATGAGGAAATGACAGAGTTTGACCACCGGATGCTGCGGGCCGCCTATTGGGCGATGATCGATTTGATCGACGCGCAGGTGGGACGGCTTCTTGACTATCTGGAGCAAAGCGGGCAGCTTTCTAACACCATGATTATCTTCACCGCGGATCACGGGGAAAATCTGGGCGACCACGGGATGTACCTGAAGGGGCCGTATTTTTACGAGCAAAACGTCCATGTTCCGCTGATTATCGCGTGGCCGGGAAAAATCCCCGGCGGACAGACCCGCAGCGCTTTGGTGGAGCTTGTGGACCTTGCCCCTACCATCTGTGAGGCGGCGGGTGTTGCCATGGAGCCCGGTATGCAGGGGAAATCCTTCTGGCAGCTTTTGTCCAAAGAGGACGCTTTGGATCATCACCGGGATTCGGTGTACGCGGAATTTTATAACTCCAACATCAACCACCGGGATCCGCTGGCCTTTGACACAATGGTGTTTGACGGCCGGTATAAGCTTGTCAAGGTGCATGACCGGGATCATCGAATGTCCTGTCACGGGGAGCTGTACGATTTACAGGAGGACCCGGCGGAAACCTTTAACCAGTATGACAATCCGGCCTTTGCCGAAGTAAAAGTCCGGATGCTGGAGCTTCTCTGCGACCGGATGGCGGAGACCTGTGATCCGCTTCCTGTCCGAAAAGCTTCCTGGTAAAGAAATGTCTGGCTTTTTTGAGACAGGCATGTTACAATAATAATAAACAGCACAAGCTGCATAATGATGCGACGGGAGGGCTTACCATGTTTATCAAACAGATCTCAGTCTTTGTAGAAAACAAAGCGGGCCGTCTGGCGGAAATCACCGGGCTGCTGGAAAGGAACAACATCGACATCCGCGCTCTTTCCATTGCAGATACCAGGGATTTCGGCATCCTGCGATTGATCGTCAATGATCCGGATACGGCGGAAAAGGTGCTAAAGGACGCCGGATTTACGGTTTCCTTAACCCAGGTGATCGCCATCGGCGTCAACGACGAGCCGGGAGGATTGGCCAGCGCCATGAAAACCCTTTATGAGAATAAAATCAGCGTGGAATATATGTATGCGTTTATCAGCCGCACCGATAAAACCGCTTTTGTCATCCTGCGGGTGGAGGATAACGAAAAGGCGATCGAGGTGCTGAAAAAATTCCACATCAAAGTGCTGACCAGCGAAGACCTGTATACCCTGTAATAGTGATAAAGCAAAAGGGAGTGCTGCAAAACAATTGTTTTGCAGCACTCCCTTACATGAATAAAAAGAGAGTTATCGTAAATGAGTTTAGGGGGAACAATCAATGAAAAAGAGAGTAATCCTCACTGTCTGCCTGTGCGCCTTGTCGCTGTCCTTAGCGGCCTGCACGGAGGAAAGCGAGCCTGCCGCTTCGTCCGGCATTGCCAGCGCAGGGACCGCGTCTGATCTGTCTGTACCAAAGGCTTCTTCTGATCTTTTGGAGGTCTTCTCCGAAGAACAGGTGAGCAGCAAAGAGGCAAGCTCTGCCAATACGCAGACAGCGGCGGTCTCCAGCCAAAAGGCCGAGGCTTCCAGTCGGGCGGTATCCAGTCAAACGCCGCCGGTAAAAGAAGACCCCAGCAGCGAGGCGCCGGTTTCCAGCGCCCCGTCCGCGGCAGAGATGGAGGAGCAGCTGCAAAGAGAGGCTATTACCAAGGTTGTTGACGGCGCAATCAATCTGTTTATCACAGAGGGAACGATCATGCCCTACCTGCAGCCGGATTCTCAGCGTCCAGAAAACGATATCGATTGGGGTGACACTCTAAAACTGGATGATGACCTGACGACGTTGTGTTTTCAGAATTTTTCTTACCAGATTACCGATATCCGTATAGCAGAGAATTGGGCCTATGCGGTAATTGACATACGAAATATTGATTTAGCATCGGCTATATCAGGCGCTACTAGCGCAGCTGAAAAGTTTATGCAGGCAGAAAGCCGGATGCCGGAAAATGAGCGGTTGAGCCAAAGCGAACTTGCCGCAGCCATCTCTAATATTTATCGAAAACGTTTTCTTAAAGCGGATATGGTTAACTACATGGCTCTTATTGATCTGGTAAAAGAGGACGATCAGTGGTATTTGGCAGATGAAGTTCGGTTTGCCGACGCGATGTTTGGTGGGCAGGGCATGATCCGGTAAGCGATTACTTAGATACCTGTTGCCGCTTACTTTTGACCGCGCCGGGAGGCCGCTGTGCGATGCCTGATAAGGAGGGATACCCTTGAAAAAGTGCCTGATTGTAATCGATTATCAAAAGGATTTTGTGGACGGGGCGTTGGGATTCCCAAAAGCCCGGGAATTGGAAGATGGGATTGCGAAAAAAATACGCCTGTACCGGGAAAACGGCGATGACGTTTTGTTTACCCTGGATACCCATGACGGCGGGTATCTGGACACCCAGGAGGGAAAAAATCTTCCTATTCCTCACTGCATCAAAGGGACGCCGGGGCACGAGCTGTATGGTAAGGCCGCCGGCCTCAGGCAGGAGGGCGACCGGTGTTTTTGCAAAGGCGCTTTTGGCTCGGGGGAGCTGTTTTTATACCTGCGGGAGCACCCTTACGAGAGCATAGAGCTGGTGGGGGTGGTGTCCAACATCTGCGTGCTGTCCAACGCGGTGCTGGCCAAAACCGCCCTGCCGGAGGTTCCCGTTCTGGTGGACGCCAAATGCACCGCCGCGCCGGATGAAGAAACGCACAAAAAGGCGCTGGATATCCTGGAAGGCATCCAGGTGCAGGTTACCGGAAGGGGCTAAAAAACATCCGGCCGCCTGGGCGATATATCAAAAGTAAGAAGGGATTATCATGAAACAAGAAAATCTGGCCATGCTCTGTGACTTTTATGAGCTGACTATGGGAAACGGATATTTTCAAAGCGGCTTGGCGGACAAAATCGTCTATTTTGATCTGTTTTTCCGCACAGTCCCCGACAAAGGCGGTTTCGCCATTGCCGCCGGGCTGGAGCAGGTGGTGGAGTATGTAAAAGACCTCCATTTCGATCAGGAGGACATCGACTTTTTGCGCTCTAAAAACCTTTTTGACGAAGCGTTTTTAAACTATCTCTCCCAGTTTTCCTTTACCGGGGATATTTTTGCCGTCCCGGAAGGGACGCCGGTGTTTCCGGGAGAGCCGATTGTCATCGTTCGCGCTCCTGCCATCGAGGCGCAGCTGGTGGAGACATTTTTGCTTTTGTCCATTAACCACCAGTCGCTGATCGCAACCAAAGCCAACCGGATCGTCCGGGCGGCCCAGGGGCGGGTAGTGCTGGAATTCGGCTCCCGCCGGGCCCAGGGGGCGGACGGCGCCGTATTAGGCGCCAGGGCTGCCTATATCGGCGGCTGCGCGGGAACGGCCTGCACCCTGACCGACGAGCTGTACGGCGTTCCTGCCGGCGGCACGATGGCCCATGCCTGGGTGCAGATGTTCGATTCGGAGTACGAGGCTTTCAAAACCTATTGCGAACTGTATCCTCAAAACGCCGTCCTGCTGGTGGACACCTACAATACCCTGAAAAGCGGCGTCCCCAACGCCATTCGGGCGTTTAAAGAGGTGCTTATCCCCAAGGGGATCACTCATTTCGGCATCCGTTTGGATTCGGGGGATATTTCCTACCTGTCTAAAAAAGCCCGGAAAATGTTGGATGATGCGGGCTTGGAAAACTGCCAGATCGTCGCGTCCAACTCGTTGGACGAATACCTGATCCGGGATTTGATGATGCAGGGAGCTCAGATCGATACCTTCGGCGTGGGCGAACGGCTGATTACCTCCCAAAGCACCCCGGTGTTTGGCGGGGTTTATAAATTGGCGGCGGTGGAACAGGAGGATGGTTCGATTCTTCCCAAAATCAAGGTGAGCGAAAATACCTCTAAAATCACCAATCCCCACTTTAAAAAGGTCTACCGGTTGTTTGACAATGAAAGCGGCAAGGCCATCGCGGACGAGCTGTGCATATACGACGAGGTTATCCATGAGGGAGAACCGCATACCATTTTTGACCCCAACGCTACCTGGAAAACCAAGACCTTGACGAATTTTACAGCCAAAGAGCTTTTGGTGCCGGTATTCCGCGGAGGAAAGCTTGTGTACTCCCTTCCGTCTATTGATGAGATCAAAGACTACTGTCATAAACAGGTGGGCCTTTTGTGGGACGAAGTCAAGCGGTTTGAAAACCCCCATGCTTATTATGTGGATTTATCCCAAAAGCTGTGGGATATTAAACAACAGCTTTTACAGCAAAAAAGATAGAGAAGACCAGGTGTTTTTGCTCAATTTTCTTCGTGATTTCGCGGATATATTCGTGAAAATAGGATGAATTTTAAAAAGCTACAGGGCGAAACCAATAGAAAACCCCACTTTTTTGTGCTATAATAGAATAAAAGATACAACGTGTAGTTTGCTTGACAACGTAAATCCGGTTGTAGCAGGCTGCACGTTTTTCACGTCCTGTTTTTCCTATCGAAACAGGCGGCCGTCTTTTTGAGGTGTGCAGGGAAAGTGGTGAAAAGCAATGTACAATATAGGCGACACAATTTTATATGCAGCACAGGGCGTATGCAAAATCCAGGAGATGATGCAGCGGGATTTTAACGGCACCATCATGGAATATTATGTTTTAAAGCCGGTTTTCTCAGACAACTCGACGATTTATGTCCCGGTAAACAATCCTGCGCTGGTAGGAAAAATGCGCCGGATTCTCTCAAAAGAAGAGATCGAACAGATTATTCGGGATATGCCGGAGGAAGAGCTTTTGTGGTTTGACGATGAAGCCGAGCGCAAGGAAAAATTTCGGGAGGTTTTGTTCCGGGCGGACACGAGGGAGCTGGTGCGGATGATAAAAGCGCTGTATCTGCACCAGCAAAAGCAGCAGGAAAAGGGAAAACATCTTCATGCGGCGGATGAGCGGGTGTTCAAAGAAGCGGAAAAGATTCTCTATGACGAATTTGCCTTAGTGCTTCAGATCCGTCCCGAACAGGTAGTTCCCTTTATCACCGAGAAAATGCAGATCCAGGCAAAAAGCTTGGAACAAGCCGGGGCATAATTTTCATTTGGCTGGCAATCAAGAATACTGAAAAACACTTGCCGCCCGTTTGATACGGGCGGCAAGTGTTTTTCAGAAGGGAAGGGCGCAAATCCCAAAACAACCAGATAGCCGAAGGAAAGAGGAGAGATGCAAATCCCAAAATAACCGGATAGCTGAAGGGAGAAAAACATGTTTTTTGCGGCTCAAGGCCGCAAAATGCAGCCTGTCCTTTATGGCTGCAAGTGTTTTTCAGAAGGGAAGGGCGCAAAACATAAAGTAATCAGATAGATAGGGGAAGAAAAACACGATTTTTGCGGCCAAAAAGCCGCAAAATGCAGCCTGTCCTTTACGGCTGCAAGTGTTTTTCAGAAGGGAAGGGCGCAAAACGAAGTTTTGCGCCCTTCCCTTTGTTCTGCTCGTCCCCTTTTGTACATATTATTTTTTTATAAACCTGTACAAAAGGGGAGAGCGGCCTTGCCGTTTTTAAAAAAGCAGCGGACAGCCCGGCAAAAAATGACCCTTGCCGGTTTAAAGCCGGGGGAGCGGGGGATCGTCACCGGTATTGCCTTGTCCGGTATTGGCAAACAGCGCCTGGTGGATATGGGGATCACCCCAGGAATTATGATTGCCGTACAAAAAATCGCGCCCTTGGGGGACCCGATCAAGCTGTCTCTGCGGGGATATGAGCTTTCCATCCGCAAAAGCGCCGCCGCCGGGATCTTGGTGGCCAAACAGGAGAAAGGCAGGCGGATGTGATGAGTATTGCGCTTGTTGGGAATCCAAACTGCGGAAAAACCACCCTGTTTAACGCTTTAACCGGCAGCCGCCAGTATGTGGGCAACTGGCCGGGGGTGACGGTGGAGAAAAAAGCGGGGAGATGCCGTTTTACCGGGGAGGAAATCATCGACCTGCCGGGCGCCTATTCCCTTTCCCCCTACTCGATGGAAGAGGCCGTTACGCGGGATTACCTGCTCACCCAAAAGCCGGAGCTGATCATTAATATCGTGGACGGCACCAATTTAGAGCGGAATTTATATTTGACCTTCCAGCTTTTAACTCTGCCCATTCCCCTGGTTCTGGCGGTCAATATGATGGACGAAATGAACAAAAAGGGTTTTTCCCTGGATGTAAAAGCATTGTCGGCTGCTCTGGGAGTCCCTGTGGTGGAAATCTGCGCCCGGCGGGGGGAAGGGCTGGAAGCCCTGCTGCGGGCGGGAAAACAGGCGGTCCGGGAATACCGAGGTCCTGTGGGGCCGGAGGGTTTGTATGACGCCCCTACCAGTCAGGCTGTACGGGAAATTGAGGGGCTTCTTACAGGGGAGATCTTTCCGAAAGGGTTTTTGGCGGTCAAGCTGCTGGAAGGGGACAAATTTTGCGAGGAGCAGGCCGGTTTGCCGGCATCCCAAGCAAAAAGGCTTTCCCGGATCCGGCGGGAATATGAACGCACCTCTCCCTATGGGGACGCGGGCACGATGGTGGCGGACGCCCGCTATAAACGGATCACCGCCATCACCCAAAAGGCCCTGAAAAAGCCGGAGCGTGTAAAGTGGACGGCCTCCCAGTTGATCGACAGGGCCGCCTTGGGGCGGCTGACGGCCATCCCGCTGTTTTTGCTTTTGCTGCTCGGGATGTTCGCCCTGACCTTCGGCCCGGTGGGGGAAGGGTGCAAATCCCTTTTGGAGCGGGGCGTCTTAGAGCCGTTGATCGCGGGACTGCAAGGGATGTTAGCCACTTTTAACGTGCCCGAATGGTGTTACAGCCTGCTGCTGGACGGCGTCGCCCAAGGGGTGGGGAGCATCCTTTCCTTCCTGCCCCAGATCACCATCCTGTTTCTCTGCCTTTCCCTTTTGGAGGACAGCGGCTATATGGCCCGGGCGGCGTTTGTGATGGACCGGGTGATGCGCAAGCTGGGGCTTTCCGGCAAATCCTTTATCCCCATGCTCATGGGCTTTGGCTGCACCACCTCCGCCGTGATGGCCGCCCGCACTATGGAAAATGAAAAAGACCGCCGCCTGACGGTGATGCTCACCCCCTTTATGTCCTGCGGGGCCAGGCTCCCCATCTATGCGTTGTTTGCCGGGGTGTTTTTTGAAAGTCATCAGGGGCTTGTGGTGGCAAGCCTCTACCTGCTGGGGATCCTGGCGGCGGTGGTGAGCGGCATTTTGTTAAAGAAAACCCTGTTTCGGGGCGGGGAGGCTCCTTTTGTGATGGAGCTGCCGCCCTACCGGCTCCCTTCGTTTCCAGTAATTGGCCGCCATGTGTGGGAGAAGGTCAAGGGCTTTTTAGGAAAGGCGGGCACGGTTATCGTTTCCATGAGCGTCTTAATCTGGTTTTTGGAGCATTTTGATGGTCGTTTTGCGCCGGTGGAAAATCCGGCGGACAGCCTGCTTGCGGCCATTGGGAAGGGGGCAGCACCGCTGTTTTCCCCGCTGGGGTTTGGCTTTTGGCAGGCGGCGGTGGCCTTGATCGCCGGGCTTGTAGCCAAGGAATCGGTGGTCGCCGCCCTGGCGATGCTGTACGGCGGGGCGGGGGCCTCTCTGGCAGCCGGCCTTGCGGGAGCCTTCACCCCTTTGGCCGCCTATTCCTTTTTAGCATTTGTGCTTTTATATATGCCCTGCATCGCAGCGTTTTTGTCCATCAAGCGGGAGATGAACAGCCTCTGGTGGGCGCTGGGGACGGTGCTTTTTCAGTTTGTAACGGCTTATGGGGTGTCGTTTTGCATTTATCAGATCGGTTCGCTGTTTGTCCGATGAAAAAGGGAGTATGGCAAAACGTTCGTTTTGCCATACTCCCTAGCTGAAAAATTATTCATCTTTTTATTTAAGCTTGGCTTACCGCAATGCCGTCTAACTGAACCTCTTCTGCGAAATAGTTTTCGACTTCCTCCGGGGAAGCTGCCTGCCCCAGTTGATCGCTTTTTATTAAACAGGCAGAAGCCTGCACGACCCCCTCTTCGCCAGGGTTATACATGACAAGGCTGATATATCCGTCATCGTACAGGTATAAATACCACTGGCTTTCGGACAGGCTGCTGTCAAGAAAGGCGTCACTGACCGCTAAGGAGCTGGAAACTGCGAGCATGTCCAATCCGGTCTCCATAGTGTTAATAGTGGCAGGAAGTCTGCCTGCCAACCGCTGATTGAGAATATCCCGGATTTCTTCTGGATAATCCCCATATAGTTGGGTATACAGTTGGGAGATGGTTTGTTCAATATTCGTGATGATAAAAGTAGCCTTGGGATTTTGATAATCCAGGGAAGCGACCGGTTCAAACAAAGGATCGAGCCCTTCGCTGGAGGATATCATGGCAGCCAGATAGTTTTCGTCCTTTGCCAGCATCCCCATTTTTTCAGAAAGCTCGACTCCCTTCTCGTAAAGATCAGCCGTATGAGTTTGACCGCTGCAAGCGGTCAGGCAGAGCAAAACAGCGGCTATGGCTACCGGCAGCAGGCGCTTTTTCCATTTTATCATAGAGATTACCCCCTAAAAAGATTTTGTTAGGCAAAATCTATTATAGCACTTCGTTTCACAAACACAAGGAAAAATGCAAAAGGTTGTTATTTATGAGAGAGCAGTGCAAAAAATAACGCCCGGAATGCGGATTGGCCCCAGGCCTTGCCTGGCGCACCCGCAAAAAGTTGGTAGCGCCGCGGAGGCGTTGTGAGCGCGTTTACAAGCGAACAGCCGTTTGCCGCTGGGTTTTGATACAGTGAATTGTCAAACTAAGTGCAACAGGAATTGAGTTCAAAGTCCCATAATTCCTGAGCAGAATGGAAATTTAAAACTTTGCGAGGCCTGGCGTTAATCAACGCCAGGTTTCGTTTTAGAGTGGCTGGAGCAACACGGGAAAGATTTCTTCCCTTGGGATAGAACTCGCGGAGCAATCCATTCAGATTCTCGACAGTGCCTTTCTGCCAGGCACAATAGGGATCAGCAAAGTAGACATCACAATGCAAACGTTCTTCGATATTGCGCCAGTTGGCGAACTCGGTTCCGCGGTCACAGGTGATGGTCTTGACAAGCTGGGGTGGGAAAGCAGACAGAACAGAAACAATAGCATTTTCCATCGTTTCAGCTCTGCGGTCCGGCATCTTAACGGCAATGTAGTACCTTGTCTTCCTCTCCGCCAAGGTAGCGAAGCACGCCTTGCTCTTTCCATGACCGCTTACAACGGTATCTGCTTCCCAGTGACCGGCTTCCTGGCGGCTGTATACCGACTTGTCCCGTTTGCGGATGGATTTCCCTTTGCTGTATTTTCCTCGTGTTTCCTTGGTGCCGTGGCTTTTCCCCTTGCGTCGCAGGACTTTAAGATTCCCATTTCCTAAGTACTTTTGGTATATCCAGCGATAAATCGTTCGCCAGCTGGGCATCTTCAACTCGCACGGTGTACAGGCAATTTGTTCTGGCGACCAGGTTGCTTTCAGCTTTTCATTGATGTAGCCGATCACTTCCTGGGAATGGAACATCCCTCGATGACAGTAGCTGCGCCTCAGAAGATATTTTTTCTGTGCTGTGTGCGGATAGTAGGTTGGAATATCGTACATATGCGTACAGTTTCGCCGTATTTCCCGTGAGATAGTGCTTACATTTCTTCCTACTAGCCGCGCAATCTCTCGATAACTTAATCCATCTACATAATATTTCCGTATACAACTGCGCTCTTCTATGCTAAGATGGTGATAGTTCATACAGTTCCCTCCTGGTATTTTGGTTTTGTGGTAACTCCATTCTACCACAGGGTTCTGTATGAACTTCTTTATTCCCCTAAACTGTTGCACTTGATAGTATAATTCACCAATTCACCACCAAGGAGTACCCCTGCGGCCCGGATTACTCCATTCGTGAGATCTCGCCCAGCGAGGGATACCTGCTGGATGAAACCGTCTATCCTGTGGGCGCAGAGCCGGGGAACTTTACGCTGGAGCACAACAGCATCCCCATGACCGCAACAGAGGATGTGGTGCTCGGCTCCATTGCCATTACCAAGCACACCGACCAGCCCGCCATTCCAGAACAGGACGCTCCGGCGCCTGAGACGGAGT
>CALXBH010000037.1 GCA_944386475.1 uncultured Clostridia bacterium
CAAAAAGCAACTTGCTGTTCGCGAACGGGCTTACAACCATTTCCCTATGCGGCCTCTTAACTGGCGGTCTCCTAAACATGTTTTATCTAGTTTCTCTCATGTGTAACACTTCATTGACAAACCTACACTCCCGCCATTATTCCCCTTTTTTCCCGGTTAAAATCAGATTTCCGCAGTTATCCAGCGACGCCCGCCAGCTTGAAATCTCAGCCGGAAGGAGGATATTTCCCGACGCCTTTTGCCGGGTAATCAAATACCCCTCACATTCATAGAACTGGCCGGTTTGTAAAGAGTCAATATACTCTTCCAGGCACAAATTGTTCTCATAGCAAACCTGCGCATGAGGCTCCCCCACATACCGAAGATGCCAGGGCTCAAAATCAATCCCTGTATGCCGGGTATGAAGCATGGGATACCGGATGATAAACCCGTACTTCCAGCTTTCCCGGTTGATAAATTCTCCCACCGGAGATTTTAAAAATCCCATTCCCGCATATTGATTGACGCATACATCCAGCGCCAGACCGGATTGATGCTCGCTGGCGCCCGGTTTTGCAGCAAGGTCCTCCCCACTGTCCAAAAGCTCCTGTTTCTGCTGCTCGGCTGTCCGGTAGCTGCTGGTAATTAAAAGGCGCTCGCCGCAACGGTTAGATACCGCCTGGGATAATTTTTGAAACGCCTGGGCGGTGGAATCTTGCATTAAAAGATCGGTATCTTTGTAAGGGGAAAGGCTGCCCACCTCCTCTTCTGCCAGCGGGTGTTCCTCATTAATTAACAGCAGATCGTTTTGCAAAGAAATCCCTGCACTGCCGTCCAAAATTTTGTCCGCCGGAATCTCTTTGAGATCCGTACCGGAATAGTCCCGCTCCTCAATCAGGCATTGGGAGGTAATTTGATCCCATAAAACCATAAACCTTGCCTGATAGTCCGGCCGCAGATAAAAAAACAGGAACACTGCTCCCACCGCTACGCATAACAGAAACAGGACAAAAATAATCCGCCGTTTTGTTTTCCTCATCAGTCAGTACCCCTTTCGGTGCTATGCTGACAGTATAACAAGGAAATGTAACAAAACGGCGGATATGTCTCTTTCAATTTTCTGACACAATTCTTACATTTTTTTTGGGCTTATCCGGCAGAAGAAACCGTTTCCTCCCCTTGCAGCAGCTCGTTTACCTGAGAAGCTGCATCATCCAATGCCTGTTTAGCTGTTTTAGAGCCGGAAACGGCTTCATCAATAGCCTTGGAAATCATCTGTTCGATTTTTTCCCATCCGGGGACGCTGGGACGGTATTTGGCAAAGGAGAGCTGCTCCAGCATAACCTGCCATTCCTCATCCTGGAAATAGTCATCTTCCTGGGCCTCTTTTAAGGACGGGAGCATGTTGTTTTGCTGGCAGTAAGCCGTCTGGTAGTTAGCCCCGCTGCAATAAAACTGCAAAAAGTCATAGGCCTGCTCTTTCGCCTTGCTGGAGGAAGTCACGCCATAGCAATTGAGCCCCAGGCCCGAATAGGCTTTCACTCCTTCTTTCAGCTGCGGCAGCAGCGCCATGCCGAAATTCGCCTTTTTGTCAAGCCCGGTGATTGTTTTCAGCTGCCAGGTTCCGTTGTACATCATGGCGGCGCTGCGGCCGTTTAAAAAGTCGCCTTCCTGATAGGTGGCAGAGACAATGCTCTTTTCTTTAAGCTCCAAAATTTTTTCCAGCGCCTCTACTCCGCTGTCACTGTTAAAGGCAGCCTCGGTCAGATCATCCGACAAAAGCTCCCCGCCCATGCCCCATAAAAAGAAGCAGAAGTTAAAGCTTTTCCAGTTGTCGTTTCCGGTCTGATAAAAAGGCGCAGTAAAAGCATAAGTATTGGAGCCTACCTTGCTTTTGATGGCCTCGTCCGCTGCCATCAGCTCGTCGAACGTTTGGGGAACCGCCACACCCGCTTTGTCCAGCATATCCTGATTGTACAGCAGCGTAATGGTGTTGGCGTCAAAAGGAAGCGCGTACAGCTTATCGCTATAGGATAGGCTATCAATACAGGAACTTAAAAAGCGGTCGGTAATATTCTGCGCGCCATATTCGGTCAGGTCTGCCAGATACCCGGCATTTCCCAAACTCACCGCATAAACCTGATCCATCCCCACAATGTCGGGCGCCGTTCCGGCATCCACCTCATCAGGCAGATTTTCCATGGTTGCCTTAGCATGATTCACCACTTTAATCTCTACATTCGGGTGCTCCAGAGTATAGGCATTGACGGCATATCCCAAAGCGCGGTTGTCCTGATTGTCCCAGATGGTAAGTGTTATTTTTTCTCCGCTTTCCGATGCGGCGCCCTGCTGTTGTTCCTGCCCGCTGCATCCGGATAAAAAGGCGGGCAGCAGGCACGCCGCGGCAGCTCCTGCCAAAAAGCGCCTGACTTTGCTTGTCATGAAAAATCCTCCTATTTTCATGGCGTTTTATTTTTTCAGCATTTGATTGATGGCGCTGACTAAAGCCCACACCGAAGAAGTCATAATATCGTTATGGATGCCGCAGCCCCAGTAAACCTTTCCGTCCTCGCCGGTGATGCAGATATAGGAAACCGCTTGGGAGTTGGAGCCTGTATTCAAAGCGTGTTCTTTATAGGACAAATCCGTATAGGTAATGCCCAAAATCTTTTGCAGCGCGTTGCTGATAGCATCCAGACGGCCGTTGCCCTCGCCGTTAACAGACTTTTCTTCACCGTTTACCGAAGCTGTCATCTGGACATGGAAGTCATCATTGGAGGGGAAGGTAAAATCTGTAATCGAAAGAGGATTTTGCAGATTGACGTATTCCTCCTGGAAAATGGCGTAAACCTCGTCCGGGAGAAGTTCCTTGTGCTTATGGTCCGAAACGTTTTTGACCTTATAGCCAAAATCTTCCCGCATCTTCTTGGGCAGATCCATGCCGTATTTCTGCTCCAGCAGATAACCGATGCCGCCCTTGCCGGACTGGCTGTTGATGCGGATGACGTCTCCGTCGTATTCCCTGCCCACGTCCTTGGGATCGATCAGCAGGTAAGGCACATTCCAGTGTGGGCAGTCATGAGTTTCCCGCCACTTCATGCCTTTGGCGATAGCGTCCTGATGAGAGCCGGAGAACGCCGCAAACACCAGCTGGCCCGCATAAGGATGCCGCTCATGGACATGCATACCGGTAAAGCGTTCATAGGCTTCGGTGATCTCGGGGATATGCTCGAAATTAAGATGCGGGTCAACTCCCTGGGAGAACATGTTGCAGGCCAGGGTCAAAATATCCACGTTTCCGGTGCGCTCGCCGTTTCCGAACAGCGTGCCCTCAATCCGCTGGCCGCCGCCTAAAATTCCCATCTCCGCATCAGCAACCGCCGTTCCCCGGTCATTATGAGGATGCAGGGAGAGAATCACATTATCCCGGTATTTCAGGTGATCGCTCATGTATTCCACCTGGCTTGCATACACATGGGGCATCGACATAGCCACGGTAGCCGGGAGGTTGATAATCACCTTTTCCTCGCCGGAGGGCTGCCAGACATCCAGCACCTGGTTGCAGATCTCCAGCGCAAACTCCATCTCGGTGCCGGTAAAGCTCTCGGGGGAATATTCAAAACGGAAGTTCCCGGGGGTTTTTTCCGCCCATTCCTTGAGCATCTTGGCCCCGGACACGGCGATATCAATAATGTCCTCTTTGGGTTTTTGGAAGACCTGTTCCCGCTGGGCGACCGAGGTGGAGTTATACAGGTGGACTACAGCGTGTTTGGCGCCTTCCAGCGCTTCAAAGGTCTTTTTGATGATGTGTTCCCGCGACTGGGTGAGCACCTGAATCGTCACATCGTCAGGGATTAAATCCTGTTCGATTAACGCACGGACAAAGCGGTATTCGGTTTCGGAAGCCGCCGGGAAGCCGACCTCGATTTCCTTAAAGCCGATCTTGACCAAAAGCTTAAAAAATTCCAGCTTATCCTCCAAACTCATGGGAACAACCAAGGCCTGGTTTCCGTCCCGCAGGTCAACGCTGCACCAGACCGGCGCTTGTTCAATGGCGTCCTTTTCGATCCATTTCCGGGAGGGAACCGGAGGCATAAAATACCCTTTTGCGTACTTGTTTACGTTTTTCACAGCGATCCATCCTTTCCAAATTAAAGTTGGGGAGCCGGAGGTTTTTACAAATAAAAAAGCCCTTCGTCCCCTGATTTGCAACAGAGACGAAAGACTCAGCTAAACCGACTGTCTTACGCGGTACCACTCTATTTTCATGCCGACGGCATGCCCTTAGCGGATACGGGCTTAAAAAAGCCTTATATCCTCCCGATGATAACGGACGGGGAACCGGCTCCACCTACTCTTTCCCATTTCAGCGAGCTACTCAAAGGCGAGTTCAGATGATTGCCTGCACTGTTTTCCACCAGCCAACAGTTCTCTGTACGGCGGCAAGCACCCTACTACTCCTTCTCACCGTATTTTAAAAAGATTATTATTATCATATTCTACTTTTTTCAATTTGTCAACCGTTATTTTGAAAGTTTTCCTGCATAGATGTAGGAGTTACAATGATGTGTGACAGAAGAGGATAAAAAAGATAGCAAATAGGAAAGACCTGTGTTAAGGTTAAGTTGCCAGACCAAACCGAAAGAAGGTCATCCTATTTGCTATGAATAAGATAACACAAACCATGCGGTTTCGGCAAGCGGTAATAGAATATTCTCTGGAACATGGTGTGACAAAAGCAGCTGTCCGCTATCACCTAAACCGCCAATATATCTACCG
>CALXBH010000038.1 GCA_944386475.1 uncultured Clostridia bacterium
CCTCTGCCTACGCTTAAACCTCACCTCGCGGCTCCGGCTCCAAGGCTGAGTACCGGCTGCTCGCTACGCTTTGCCGGGTCTGGTCTTTCACCAGACTGTATTACCTGCACCGAACTGGCGCACCCTCAGCGTAATTATAGCGGTGAGCGCCGATGCGCACTTGGTTATTCATCAGGCCGATTTCATAGCCGTTAAAGTTATCGGCTCCTATCCGGGGATCGGTCACTTTGACAATAAAGCCCGCAGGGCCTTCGCCTTCCCCGACCCATACATCGGCGGAAACAACGCCGGTTTCGCACTGGGTGCCTTCGATCATCAGCTTGGGGCCGATGCCGTCATGACGGCCAGCCACGATCTGCCGCACGCCGTCTTCCTCCTGGGTGTTCCAGCTTCCGCCGTAAGAGGTGAAGTCCTGGATGTTCATGGAGGAAGAAGGCTCCGCAAAGCTTTCCCCATAAACCATCTGGGACCAGATGCCGCCGTACAGCTCGTGGTTCACGTCCTCCAGGCAGGCGCCGTACAAAAGGGTGCCGACCTCTCCAGCCGTAGCTTGATGGTCCACATTCAGGATGGCGTCTATTCCGTAAACGCGTTCCGCCGTATTTGACACAATATCTCCTCCTGTGTTTTGAACGTATGCCCGGTAATCGCTTCCCTCCTCATACGCCATCTCTTCGGTTTCCCAAAGCATGGTTTCAGCGTCGGGGCGGGCTGTTTCTACCATTTCCAGCACCTTTCCGTCCTGATCCAGGCGCTCCACCACCAGGGAAAACAGCTCCTCACTCTCGCTGCGCACAAGTCCCTGGGCATAGATGGAATCGCCTTCCACCGTCAGGGAAACTTCCGCCGGATCAGGAAGATATAAATTCTCTGCCGGGATGATCTCCGTTTCCCCAGAGGGAGTCTTCCAGGAAAGCTGCGCTGTCCCGCCCAGCTCGCCGTTATAATAATCAACCGTCAGATCATAATAAACGCCTTTTTCCAGCGTCACCGTCCCGATGGTCTGGGCGGGATAGTGGGGGCCGGAATCCTGAATAATCAGCGCCCCATCCAGCCAAACCTTTACCCCGTCGTCGATGTTAGAGATCAGCTGATACGCACCTGTTTCGGGAGCCAAAACCCTTCCGCTCCACCGGATGGAGTAGTTTTCGCTCCCCAAGCCTTCCACTGGCCGCTGGCCCTGATTCCACTGATAGTCGATCTTGCTTTCCTGCCGGCCGGTCACATAGCTGTTAAAATCCTTCCCCTGGTAATAATCCGCCCACAGGCCCTGGGTATAGCTTTCCCCCTGCCCGCTGGACGCCAAGGCCGCAAAAGGCGACGCCGCCAGGATAACCGCTAAACAAACCGATGCCGCCATTTTTAGGGACCATCTTTTGTTTTTCATCTGACTGCCTCCTATCGTTCCATCTCCGCCATTACATTAACGATAATATTATCGTTAATGTAATGGTAGCACACAGTCGCCTAAAAGTCAATCAAACAATCCTCCAAAAACCATTTTCATTACTTCCTACCAAAACAAACCGGGGTTTTGTGTAAAAAAACACAAAACCCCGGTTTAGTAACAATCAAACAGCATTCAGCTCTGTTTTTACAGCACCAGGGAAGGCGCCGCATAAACACGCCCCGCCAGCTCGTTATCCAGCATATACAAGCTCTTGGGATCGCTGCCGAACAAGTCCATCTTGGTGATTAAATCGCTGGCGTTTTTCTCCTCTTCCCCCTGCTCCTTGACAAACCAGTCCAAAAACTGCAGGGTGCGGAAATCATGAACCTCATTAGCGGCTGCATAAATCGTGTTGATTAAGCTCGTCACATACTCCTCATGCTCTAAAGCAGCCTTTAACGGATCGGAAAGCCCGTTTAAGGAGCATTCCGGCTTAGCAATGGCTTCCAGTGTAACAGAAACGCTGTTATTATGCAGATACTGATAAAACAGCATGGCATGGTCTCTTTCTTCCTGAGCCTGCACCTTATACCAGTTGGCAAACCCGTCAAGGCCCTTCGTCTCATAAAAGTTTGCAAATTCCAGGTACAGATACGCAGAATAAAATTCCTTGTTGATCTGCTGATTAAGCAGATCCGCTACCTTTTGATCCAGCATACAAATTCCTCCTGTTTTAAGTAATAGGATATTCTGCAATTATTATACTGCAAAATCAGAGGAATTTCAGCCTTAATTTCCATACTTTATAAAAATTTTAAACAAGCTGTTCTGTTTGCTTTGATAACTAAAAAACGCGCAGAGTTTTCTGCGCGTTTTTGACTTTTCTAGTCGGCTATTCGCCGTCCTCCTGCTGGACAGGCTGGGCTTCGTGCTTGACAAACTCCACCTGTTCGTTGTTGTCCACGCCCTCGGTGCTGTCCGATTTAAACAGGACCTTCAGAGTCTGGAACATAAGCTTTAGATCCAGCCAGACAGAGTACTGCTCAATATACACAAGGTCCAGGGTCAGTTTGTCCTTGGGGGTGGTGTTATATTTTCCCATGATCTGGGCAAGCCCGGTCAGGCCGGCTTTCACCTTTAACCGGTAGCGGAACTCCGGAAGCTCCTTGCTGTATTCCTCCGCAATGCTCTCCCGCTCCGGCCGGGGGCCTACGATGCTCATATCACCCACAAAGATATTAATCAGCTGCGGCAGTTCGTCCAAGCGGGTGGCCCGGAAAAATTTTCCCACCGGAGTGATACGGCTGTCGTTTTTGGAGCTTAACACCGCGCCGGTATTCTTTTCAGCGTCCACCACCATGGTGCGGAACTTGATAACCTTGAAGACACGGCCGCCCTCGGTCATCCGCTCCTGTCTAAAGAAAACAGGCCCGCGATCGTACAGCTTGATGGCGATCGCCTCCACCAGCATAAAGGGGCTGGCGATAATCAGACCGATTCCCGACAACACAATGTCAAACGACCGCTTGATAACCCGCTGTTCAAAGGTCAGCGCATCCACACGGGATTCGTACATGCTGGTATCGTCCAGCAAAAGATGCTTGGAGTTGTTGATAATGACATCCGCCACATCGGGCAGAATCTCAATATTTTTGTTGTGTTTATAGCAGTATTCAATAAAGTCGTTGCGCAGCCCTCGGGGAACATCGAATATAAACACCGTTTCGTTGGCCCGAATCCGCTGTTTGATGTCATCATCCAAATAATGGACAATATCCTTTACAACCCACTGCTTTTTGTATTTTCCGATCTTTTTCAGATACACCGGCAGCTGGGCTTCGTTTCCATAAATAACCGTACAGGGAACCGGTTTGTTAATTTTAAAATAAACAAAATTCCCAAAATAGGAAAAACCTAAAATCAGCAGGTACTGCACTACCAGCGACAGGAAGGGCGCCAGCCAGTCAGGAAGAAACACGCTGTTGACCGGGAAACGCTTCATCATCACCGAAAGCTGAAGATAGGTGATTACATCAGTAATCAGCGTCGCCAAAAACATGGAATAAACAATTTCTTTTGTTTTTTTAACTCCTACCGCAAAGCCGCCGTAAATACGGATAAAGCAAATCTCCAAAACGGCAAAAGTGGACATGGGGATAATGGAAATCCGGCTGATGCGCAAAAGCTCTGCATTCAGCTCTGTCTGCTCAGAAAAATAAGGGCCAAAAAAAGCCAAAAACAACAAAACAAATAATAAGCCTTCCAGGCAGAATATCAACGTTTTTTCAATGCTTTTAAAAAACTTCAGCATGAATAAAAAGCCTCCAAACATTGTTGAGGGAATAACGGAAATTATTATATCATATCTTTTCCATTTTTTCAACCTACACTCTTCCAGCGAATAGAATACTCTGAAAATGTCCGGGTTATAAACAGATAAAATATCTTTTCCGGCGGCCAAGGATATGGTATAATAACCGTAAGACGGTTATTATACATCATTTTCAAGGCGTCCGCCTCGCCCCTAACGGGGCAACCGGCGAAAATCGCCAATTACCCCATTCGCGCCTTGCGCTCATAGTATAATAACCACAAAGCTTGTAGAAGAGGGGCTTTTCCCCCCTTCTAACATTCCCCCGGCAAATCCCTGCTCTGCAAGCGGCTATGCCGCTTTTGCCCACTGAAAAATCGCGTTTTCGCATCTGTAAGATGCGAAATGCGGGCCACGATCTATAGCCCGCAAGCGATTTTTTAAGATTCATTGCAAAATGATAAATTTTGCAATGAATCTTTGCACATCTGTCGCCGGTTTTCGGCAATCCAAGCGCTCTATGTTTGCTTTCAATAGCCAATGAATCACTATATGGTATAATAGCAGTGGTTATTATACGTTATTTTTATGGCCAGGGCGATTCGCTCACATTGTTCGCTCCCGCCCTATGGCCAATTATCCCATTCGCACATTTTATTATATTCCCCTGTGTTCTTTCCCATGAATGTAAAATCAGATTGACGAGGTGCTGTCTTTTATGGAGTCCCCAAAGCCTAATCTTTTAATCTTAACCTCCCACTTTCCATGCGGCGAAGGGGAGGATTTTCTCGTCCAGGAAATCCCCTATTTAGCAGAATTCTTTACTGTCAGCATTGTCACTGCCGACAACCAGTCTGAAATCTCCCATTCTTTGCCCAAGGGGGTAACATTTACCCGAGTTCCTTCCTTTTCCTGGGGGGATAAAGCAGCTTTTCGCATGAGGAGCTTTTTTTCCAAGGAATATCAGCGGGAACTTGCCGCCGCCCAGCAAAGAGGCCCGGTGTCAGCTGGATTCCGCAGCCAGACCCAGGCATCTCTGGCTATGGGGCATCACCTTGCCTCCTATATCCGCCAGATGGATGAGTTTTCCTCTTCCACACCCTTGGTGCTGTACGCCTGCCGGTATAATTATTTAGCTTTTGCAGGAACTCTTGTCAAAAAGGCCCGCCAGGAACGGGGATTAAAAACCACCGCCGTGGTGCGCTGCCACCGGCAGGATCTGGAGGCTCCCCTGCCTCTTGCCGCCTGTATTGATGAAGGCTCCGACGGGATTTACTGCGGCGGCGAAACCGCTCACAGCTATTATGTGGAACAATATGCCCGCTCCAACCTTCCTTCCAAATACCGTGTGGCCCGCTTGGGCACCAACGATCCAAACGGCCTTTCCCCTGCCTGCAAGGAAGGAGAACCTTTCCACCTGGTCACCCGAGGGATCCGCTCGCCCAAAGCGCTCTCCTTATTGGAAGGCAGCTTAAAACAGCTGTCGGAAAATTTGGTTCGCTGGACGCACCTGGGGGAGGTGGGCGAGGACCTTTCCCCTGTAAACAACGCGGCCGACGTTTTAAGCGCCAATCCCCATCTCACCGTCACGGTGCTGGAGGATATCTCACCGCAGCAGGCCGTGGCATTTTATCAGCAAAACCCCGTTAACTGCTTTTTCTCCCCGGATGGAGATATCCCTTCCCTGTTGGAAAGCATGTCCTGCGGCGTGTTTCCTTTATCGGTGGACAAGGGCTGTGTGAAGGATGTTGTGAATGATGACCACGGTCTTTTGCTGCCTGCGGACGTCTCTTCTCAGGAGTTATCCCAGGTGATTCTCCTTCTCTCCCGTATGGAGGTTTCTCAGCTGGCGCTGAAAGCGGCGAAAGCCCGTAAATGGTGGGAGGATTATTACCATAACGAAAAAAATTTCCGGAAGTTTGCAAAACAACTGCTAACGGAAATCCAAAAAGATTAACCGTCAATTCCTGCTATAAAAAGGATTGCCTGCCCCACGGCGATATAAGCACAAAAACACGATTTTTCGTTAAAAAACGAAAAATCGTGTTTTTTGATTCCATTAAATTTGTTTTACGCGGATTCCTGTTCCTCCTCTTCCGAGGTTGCCAGGATACTCTTTTTTACTACCGGCAGCAGCACATTTTTGTCCCCTGCCAGCACGACAATATCTCCCGGCAGAATTACGGTATTCCCCTTGGGCACCAGAGCTTTTCCATCCCGTTTAATCATAACGGCCAAAAGTTCTTGCGGGACGTCGGCGTCCATCAGCGAACGGTTGGCCCAGGGGCTGTCGTGGGGAATCTCCACTTCGATCAGCTTGGCGGCGCCTTCCTCCTGATAGTCGCTGAAGGTTTTTAAAACCGAGACATCCGGCTCCACCACATCCAGCTTTTTGGCCGCCCAGGGAATCATCGTCCCTTGGACGGCAATGGAAAACAGCGCCACAAAAAATACCATGTGGAACAAGTCGGTGCCGATGTCCACGCCGCTTGCCATCACATAAATGGCGAACACGATGGAAGCGCTTCCCCGAAGCCCTACCCAGGAGACCAGCAGCTGCTGTTTAACGGGGATTTTAAACCAGCTGAGAATGGAAAAGGTCGCTGCGGGGCGAGCGATGAAAATCATAAAAAGGGAAATCAAGATCCCCGGCAGGGTAATGGCCGGAAGATGGGAGGGGAAGGACAAAAGGCCCAGGGTGAAAAACAGGATGATCTGCATAATCCAGGACAAGCCGTCAAAAAAGTGTACCAGCGCACGCTTGTGGAGAATTTTACTGTTGCCCATAATAATTCCGATAAGATAGACGCATAAATAACCGTTGCCGCCTAAATATTCGCACAAGCTGTACCCCAGCACCACAATCGCCACCGCAAAGATGGGATACAAACCGTCGATTTCCAAATTGATTTTGCGAAGCACAAAGACCCCTGCTTTGGCAAACAACACACCCAGCGCCAGTCCAAACACAATCTGTTTGACCAGCATGATCCCGATCTCTCCGGCGCCGTAGTTCCCGGTGAGGACCGCAATAAAAACAATTGTCAGCATATAGGAGATGGGGTCGTTGCTCCCGCTTTCCAGCTCTAAAAGGGAGGCCAGCCCCCCTTTTAAATTAAGCTTCCGGGAACGAAGCACCGCAAATACCGAAGCCGCGTCGGTGGAGGCGACCACCGAGCCCATCAAAAGCCCCTGCCAGACGCTGCACTGCAGCACCAGCGTACAAAACAGCCC
>CALXBH010000039.1 GCA_944386475.1 uncultured Clostridia bacterium
GCCTCCATCTCGGAGGCCAGGCATCCGCACTGCAAATAGCCTTTCCACTTATCGTTCAGCATAGCGGCCACCGGCATGGTGTCGGGGTATACCTCCCCGTAAAAGGAGTCTTTGCTGTGGATGACCCCCACATGGAAGCGGTTACCCTCCTCGCCGGTGGAAAGGCCCTTGGCCGCGTCCCGCAAAGCGCACACCACCTCAAAATCCGCGGCGGCGGGATACCCTTCCGGGAGGTATTCCCGGCTGGTGCCCTCGGCCCTTACGGCGGCGGTGGCGATCACCAGGTCGCCGCCCACCACCGATTCCTCCATACCGCCGCTGGTGCCGATGCGGATGGCGGTATGCACCCCGCAGGCCGCCAGTTCCTCCAGCGCGATGGCGGCGGAGGGGCCGCCGATGCCGGTGGAGACAACGCTTACTTTCTCTCCCTCCAGCGTGCCGGTGTAGGTGACATATTCCCGGTTGGCGGCGATTTTTTTTGCGTTATCCAGGTGCGCCGCAATGGCCGGGACCCGGCCGGGGTCGCCGGGCAGGATGACATATTTCCCCACCTCTTCCGGCAAAACCTGCAGATGGAACTGCCGGTCGGATGTAAACAAGCTGGGCATAACAACACCGTCCTTTTTATCTGTGATCTTATCATAAAAAAACACCGGATGGAAAGCCCATCCGGTGTTTTTTACCTTGCAAAAACTGCCCTTATTCTGCCTTGGGAGCATCAACCGGACATACGCTGGCGCAAGAGCCGCACTCGATGCAGGCATCCGCATCGATCTCATATTTGCCGTCACCCGCGGAAATCGCGTCCACCGGACATTCCGCCTGGCAGGCGCCGCAGCTGATGCAGTCGTCGGAAATTTTATATGCCATTGGGGAAACACCTCCTATGTATCGAAAATCGATTTTGCGCACAGGCTTTGTGCTGCTCTTATTGTACCATAACCGCCAAAAAATGCAATAGGAAAGAGGCCCAAAATTGCTGTTTTGGGCCTCCAAAAATTGTTAAATGTCATTTAGAGAATTATTCCTCGCCTTTAGGCTCCTTGGGGGATTCCTTTTGAGAATCTTTTTGACCGCCCCGGTTTCGTCTTCCCCGGCGGCCGCCGGACTCCTTCTCCTTAATATCCTTTAGCTCTTTTTGTTCTCCCGATGCCGGTTCTTTTGGCTGTTTGGGGGCCTTTGCCTCCGGCTTAGGGGGACGCTCGCCTTTTAAGGCTTTTACCTCATCCCGGTGGAAGGTCTGGGGGGCGGCGTCGGGCTTGTCGTCCATGCGGACTTTCAGCTTGCCGGTGAGCAGGTTTACGTCGCACACAACGCCCCGGCCTTCGGGGGTCTCCACATAGGCGCCGTTTTTGGGAGTGATCTTAATCAGCGCGTCATAGGCGTTCTGCTCATATTTTAAGCAGCACATCAGCCGCCCGCAGGTGCCGGAAATCTTGGTGGGGTTTAATGAAAGGTTCTGCTCTTTTGCCATCTTGATGGACACCGGCTGAAAATCCCCTAAAAAGGAGCTGCAGCAAAACGGCCGCCCGCAGATGCCAAGGCCGCCCAGCATTTTGGATTCGTCCCGCACGCCGATCTGGCGCAGCTCGATGCGGGTGCGGAACACTCCGGCCAAGTCTTTCACCAAATCCCGGAAATCCACCCGGCCGTCAGCGGTGAAATAAAACAGGATCTTGTTGTTGTCAAAGGTGTATTCCACGTCCACCAGCTTCATGTCCAGCTTGTGCTTTTCGATCCGCTCCTGACACAGCTGAAAGGCTTCTTTTTCCTTTTGCTTGTTTTCCTCCAGCGTCTCCAGGTCCTTTTGGTTTGCCAGCCGGATGATGGGCTTTAAGGGCGCCACCACCTCTTCTTCCGCCACCGTCTTGTTGGCGATGGCCACCTCGCCGCACTCCACGCCCCGGGCGGTTTCCACAATCACCTGGTTGCCTATTTCAGCTTGTATTCCCACGGGGTCAAAGTAATACACCTTGCCTCCGTTTTTAAAACGTACTCCAATGATCTCTGCCATAAATCCTCCCGGCGAGCGCCTTATACTATGGATTTAATCCGTGCGCTCACCCAAGTTAATAATAAAGCCGGGCTCGCATTTTTGTCAAGGCCTTCCCGGGCATTGCCGATGACTTCCAAAACCTCCAGAAAATCCCCCGCCGTCAGCCGCAAACACAGCGAGCGGCCGGGTTCCTCTTCCGGCGTTTCCCCCTTTGCCTTGCAGAGCATCGCCCCGCGCAGAAGCTTTGCCGCCTGCTCCAACACCCCGGCCGCTTTCTCCCGGCTGGTGCCGCAGCGGGCAAGCTCACAAAGCAGATCGTATTCCCCGGGTTTTGCGATCCCCGCCAAAATCCCCCGGGCGATGGACAGGGTTTCCTGCAGTTCCCCTTCTTTCGCGGACAAAAAGCCCAGCGCTTCGCCGATGTTGCCCTCCGCGGCCCTGGCCGCCTCCGCCGCTGTTTCCGGCGGGGTATCGGGGGAGAGGGCGGCCAAAGCCGCCAAACATTCCTCCTGGGAGACAGGGGAGAGGGGGATCTCAATGCACCGGGAGCGGATGGTCTCCGGCAGGGTGCCGGGATTTTTGCAGGTTAACAGGAACACCGCGTACCGGGGCGGCTCCTCCAGCACTTTAAGCAGGGCGTTGGCCGCGCCGATGGTCATATCGTCGCAGTCAAAAATCCCGTACACCTTGTACTCGCTTTCGTTAGGTCGGATAAACGCATCGGCCCGCAGGGCGCGGATCTCGTCGATATGAAGGCTGTTTTTCCCGCCCCCTCCACCGGTTACGATAAAATCGGGGTGGGCGTTTGCCTCCATCTTGCGGCAGCTTTCGCACGCCCCGCAGGGGGCGTCTTCTCCCGCCCGGCACAAAATATCCTCTGCCATATACCGGGCAAAGGTCTTTTTGCCCAGCCCCTGTTCACCGGTGATGAGATAGGCATGACACAAACGCCCACTTTTTTTGATAAAAGTGAGCGTTTGCAAAGCTTTTTTATTGCCGTAAATCTTTTGCGCCATCCTTGGGAATATCCTTTCCGACTATTTCAGGAAAAAGGGAATATCCCTTGTAAGCACTGCCGAAAAACCCGTCAGCGCTCATCCTTTATTTTAAAGTTTTTCAAACCGCTCCACATTGGTGACAAAGATGGTGGCGCCGCCCACGGTGACTTCCACCGGGAAGGTGGCGTACATGCCCATGCCATAAGTAGCAGACGAGGGGACCATCTGGGTGCGTTTGCGGCTGTGTTTGGCGATGACGGCGATGGCTTCATCCACCTTATCGTCCTCGGTGCCGATCATAAAGGTGGTGTTTCCCGCCATCAAAAAGCCGCCGGTGGAGGCGAGCTTGGTGGCAAAAAAGCCGGCCTTGGTCAGTGCGGAGGATACCGCGGAGCTGTCGTCATGGCTTACAATTGCATAAATAAGTTTCATACAAGTCCCTCCTTAGTGGAATCCTGCTTTGCTGCGTGATTCCGGATTCATATTTATTTTACCACTTTTATTGTCCCGATTCCACTATTTTGCAAAAGTTTTTCTGCGGATTTTGGAATTTTTTCCCCAGGGCACACCACCGGCACTCCCGGCGGACAGGTGATTTTGGTCTGGGCGCACACCCGGCCCGCGCTCCCCGCCGCGGGAATTTCCTCCCAGGGGGAAAACACCGCCTGGGCCGGGGTTAACACCCGTTCGGGCAGGGAAAAGTCCGCCTTCCCCACCGGAAGGGGGGCCTTGCGGGGATATTCCGCCAGAGCCCGGGTAAGCCTTGCAAAATCCTCCTGCCGGTTTTGGGGTGTCATAAGCAGCACCACTAAAGAAGGGCCCACATACTCCGGCTCGATCTTCCGCTCCCGCAAAAAGGCCGCCAGTTCCGGGCCGGTGCCGCCCAGCGGCCGGGGGTCCAGGGTGAGCTTTGTGCAGTCCCCCGCCGGGAAGGGGAGAAAAAAGCCTATCTCTTCCGCCTCCCGAACGAGCGCCTGACGGCGGGCGGAAAGAGCGGCAAAATCCTCCCGGGCGCGCTGTTGTAAATACCGGTTGCACCGGTCTAAAGAGGCCAAAATCAGATAAGAGGGACTGGTGGTAGCCACCATGGACATGGCCTCCTTGATCTGCTCTCTGGAAAAATCCATCCTGCTGTGCAGATAAGCCCCGCCGGTGAGCACCGGCAGGGTTTTGTGGGCGCTGTCGCAGCACAGGGAGGCCCCTAAAGTGATGGGGTGCCGGTCGGAAAAGCCGCCCTCTCCCGGTAAAAAACGCCGGTGGGCGCCGTGGGCGTTGTCCACTAACAGGGGAACCCCCGCTTGTTGGCAAGCCTTAGCGATGGCCGCAATATCGCTCACCCCGCCCATATAGTCGGGGGAGGTGATGTACACCGCCGCGGCTTCGGGGTGCTCGGAAAGCGCCCGCTCCACTGCCGCCGGGGAGACCGCGCCGGACACCCCTGTGTCGTCAAAGCTTTCCGGCAAAAGCCACACGGGGGTGAGCCGAAACAGAGCCAGGGCGTTATAAAAAGAGGAGTGGGCGTTGCGGGCGCAGAGGACCGTGTCCCCCGGCCAGGTGGTGAGCAAAAGCATGGTCTGGATGCACAGGGTGGAGCCGGAGGCGCTGTACACCGTTGCCTTTGTGCCATAAAGGGCCCCTGCGTTTTCCTCCGACTCCCTGAGGACGCCAGACGCCTCGTACAGCGAATCCGCCCCCTTGATCTCGGTGATGTCAAAAGCGGCGGGAATCGCCTCCAGCCGCCCTTTGTGGCCGGGCATATGGAAACGGGCCATATCCGCCTCTTCGTACTGCTTTAAAAAATCACACACCGGTGTCCTCACCTGTCTAATTCCTCCTTTTGGGATCCCTGTTGGGTGACACAAAACCGCCGCCTGGAAAGATACTCCAGGCGGCGGATAAGCTTTTTTATTTCTCCGCGTAGAAAACCGCTTGGTCATAAGCGGTGAGAGAGGGTTTAAACCGGATGCTGATCTCCTTCCAGTCCTCCGGCACCTCGTACCCCAGCACGCCGGTCATGCTCTCCCCTGCGGGGATGGAGCCGTCCATCTGCTGCTTATCCCCCCGGCTGGCCATAGCGGGGATGCTCACGTCGGTCTCCTCGCCGTCCACCGTACAGGCAAACGACATCATGGAACTGATGTTCATCTCTTCATCGCTTGTATTTTCCACCGTCACTTCACAGAGCAAAAAGACGTTGCCGGCCGCCGGCGAATAGGATCCCTGCCCGTGACTTTCCTTCACTTCGTTTAAGGTCGTTTTGGTCACGCCCACTGTGGCGGTTTCCCCCTGAGTGTATTGGACCCCGCCCGAGCTGTTGTTCCCACCCTGGGACGAGCATCCCCACAGGGGAAAAGCCATTAAAAGGCAGGCCGCTAAGGCCAACAATTTTTTCATCAAAATACCCCTTTTCTCAACTAAGCCTTCAAGGCGGGATTTTATAACCGCCGGACGGCTGTGATTTTCATCATGTTAAACAGGATGTTTTTATTATACAGAACAGACGAAGGATTTGCAAGCTGTCCGGCGGTTTTTGTCACAAAGCGACATATTTGCCTTTTGGGATTCTCTTCTTTTAACAAATGCCGGCCCGCTGTTACCTTCTGTTTTTCAGGTACTCGGAGGGAGCTGTTCCGTACACCTGCCGGAAGGCACGGTAAAACGACCGGCTGTTTTCATATCCCGCGCCGAGCGCGGCTTCCAGCGCCGGACAGCCTTCCTCCTGCATACGGTCCACCGCAAATTTCAGCCGGAGCATGTTTACATACTGGGGCAGGCTGCACCCGAAAGCCTCGTTAAACAGGTGGGAAAACCGGCTTTGACTGTAGCCAAACCGCTGGGCTACCCCCGCCAAGGTGACCGGGGATGTAAAATTCCCCTGCAAATAATCCAGAATATCCTTAAGCCGTTCATGGGAAGCGCCCATTTCGATCTTTTTTAACGGGATTTTCTGGGCCAAAAGCCCGATTATCTGATACACCAGGCCTCTTTTGAAAAGGCTTTCCTCCTGACCGCCCATGTCCAGCAGCTGTGTAAGAAGGCCCGCTATACAGGCGGCCGCCTTTTCATCGGTGAGAAGAAACCTGGAAAAGGTATAGGAACCAAACCGCTTCTCATAGGGCCCTAGATAGCCTAAAGGGACGATTAAGACGGTGGACTCGGAATACGCCGGCGTGCGGAAGGTGTGGATGGAAAAGCTGGGGATCACCGCCAGCTGTCCGGGCAGGATGCTTTCTGTCTGGCCGTCCACCGTTACCTGCATCTCTCCCCGATGGACAGCCATCAGCTCGATAGCGCTGTGAAAATGAGGCAAAAAAGCGTTGTTTTGCAGCCAAAAGCAGGAAGGCTCCCGCTGGTCGTCCCGAAAGCGCTCGTATTCATAGTATTCGCAGGATTTTCGATACATCGATTGTCACCTTTCTAACTCCAGCCGAAAAAATCTGACAAAGTCCGGCCGGCAATAATCAGCAAAAAATGTCCCTATTAAGATAGAAAACGTCATACAAGGCTCTTTGAATTTCATTATAATAAAGCTGATAATATTTTTCAAATATTTTTTGAAAAATTATTGAACTTTTCTCTTTCCGTCCACTCACGGAGACATTAACGAGAGTAACGCAAGGATGATTACACGCAAGAAAGGATGCCTATTATGAGTAAAAGCAAGCGGATTTTAGCAACTATTGTCGCTGCCGCTCTGACGGCAGGCATAGGGGCCGTGCAAATTCCTGCCGCGCAGGAACAAAACGCCGACCACTACGCCGCCGCCCGGGAGGTGGCTGCCGAGGGCATGGTGCTTTTGGAAAACAAGGAAAGCGCCCTTCCGCTGGCCAAAAACAGCCATGTGGCCGTATTCGGCATGAACCAGCTGGATTATGTGGACAACGCCAAATACAGCGTAAGCCTTTTGCAGGGCCTGCAAAACAAGGAAGAAGAGGGGAAGATCTCTTTATATAAGCCCCTGATCGACGCTTATCAGGCCGCCTATAACAGCGACTCCGCCGGAAAAGGGCGCAAGGGCCAGATCGAGCTGACCGACGAGCTGTTAAACGGCGCCAAGGATTTCGCCGACACGGCCATTATCACCATCGGCCGGTTCACCGAAGAGGGCACGGATATGGAACCCACCCCCGGCGGCTATTACCTGAGCGCGGACGAGGAGGAAATGGTCGAGGCGGTGTCCGGCGCCGGCTTTGACCGGGTAGTGGTGGTGTTAAACGTCGCCACCGTCATCGACAGCTCCTGGTTTAAAGACAACGATAAAATCGACGCCGTGCTGCTGGCCTGGCTGGGCGGCATGGAGGGCGGCAACGCCATGGCGGACATTTTGTGCGGGGACAAAAACCCCTCCGGCAAGCTTCCCGACACCTTTGCCAAAAGCTACGACGATTATCCCAGCAGCAACTTCACCGACTCCAGCGCCTATGCTGAATACACCGAGGACAGCTATGTGGGATACCGCTATTTTGAGACGATCCCCGGCGCTTACGACAAGGTAAACTACGAGTTCGGCTACGGGTTATCCTATACCACCTTTGCGCTGTCCGACCAAAAGGTCAGCAAAGACGGGGACAACATCACTGCCTCGGTCACCGTGAAAAACACCGGGAATGTGGCGGGAAAAGAGGTTGTCCAGCTGTATTTCAGCGCCCCGCAAGGGGAGCTGGGCAAGCCCGCCAAGCAGTTAGCGGCGTTTGCCAAAACCGACCTGCTCGCCCCCGGCGAATCCCAGGTCCTCACCCTGTCCTTTGCCATAAACGACATGGCAAGCTATGACGACACGGGCAAAACCGGCCACGAGTCCGCCTATGTGCTGGAGGCCGGGGATTACGAGTTTTACCTGGGCACCTCGGTGCGCAGCTGTGAAAAGAGCGACTACGTCTATTCCCTGGACGAGCTCGTGGTGGCGGAGCAGCTCACCGAAAACTTAAAATCCACCCGTTTGGAAAAACGGCTGTTGGCCGACGGCACCTATGAGGAGCTTTCTATGGAGCTTCCCGACCCCACCACCGCCATCAGCGCGGAAGGAGTCACCAAGGTGCAGTGCGAAAACTACACCGAGGCGGAGGCCAATATCGCCATTGAAAACCCCGAAACCGGCCCCTGCGTAGGATACTTTAACTACGCCCGCTATGTGTGCTACGACCTGATGGTGGAAGAGGCCGGCACCTATTACATCACCCTGCGGGCGGCAAACGGCCACGGCTTCCTCGCCAACTGCATCAACGTCTATCTGGACGGAAAAAAACAGGACGTCACCTTTGATATGGAGCAGACCGGCTTTGAGGGCGGAAACACCTGGTTTACCTTTATTGACAGCAAGCCCTTTGCCCTCACCCTCCCCGAAGGCAGGGTGCAGCTCAAGCTGGAGTGCAACGTAGGGGAAGGCCCCAACCTGGATTATATGCTGTTCCAAAAGGACGAACCCGCCTATACCATGAACACCATTTCCAGCGGCTCCCGCTTGAAAGCGGCGGAAGACTATTATGAAAAAACCGATACCGTTAAAGCGGAAAACTGCACCGACGAGGACGGCGGCACCAGCCTTGGCTACTGCAACCCCGGGGAATGGCTTTCCTATCATGTGCAGGTAGCCGAGTCCGGAACCTATCAGCTCACCGCCCGGATCGCCTCGGAGCAGGATACCGGCGCGTTCCAGGTGCTTGTGGACGATGAAGTCATCGCCGACTTCCCGGCCCAGGCGGCGACCGGCGGCTGGCAGACCTGGCGCACCACCGATCCCATAAACGTGGAGCTCACTGCCGGGGAGCATGTGATGAAGATCCTGTTTACCGGCAGCACCTTAAACCTAAACTGGCTGGAATTTACAAAAGAAGGCGAGGGCGGAGATCCTTCCGATCCCGGGAATTCCGGCGATGAAGAACTCATCATGCTTACCGACGTCTATGAAGACCCCAGCTTGATGGACGCTTTTATCGACCAGATGACCCTGGAAGAACTGGCCGATATGTCCCAAGGGCAGCCTGGCGGCGACACAGGCGGCATCGGTAATTTAAGCCGTCTGGGCGTTCCCACGGCAGGAACTGCCGACGGCGCGCTGGGACTGCATGTCAACACGATCTCTTACCCGGCAACCGCCTGGCCCTGCGCTATTCTGACGGCCTCCACCTTTAACACCGAGCTGATTGAAGAGATGGCTCAGATGATCGGCGAAGAGTGCGCGGAAGCTAAAATCGATATCCTGTTAGGGCCCAGCATGAACATCCACCGCAATCCTTTGTGCGGCCGGAACTTTGAATACTATTCGGAAGATCCTCTCGTTTCCGGCAAGATGGCCTCCGCTTTTGTAAACGGCCTGCAATCCCAGGGCATTGGCGCTACCGTTAAGCACTTTGCGTTAAACAACCGGGAAACCAACCGCCGTACCTGCGACAGCCGGGTGTCCGAACGGGCTGCCCGGGAAATCTACCTGAAGGGCTTCCAAATGGTAGTGGACGAAGCAGACCCCTGGGCAATCATGTCCTCCTACAACCCCATCAACGGGGTAAAAGGTTCCCAGAATGAAGAACTTCTCACCAACATCCTCCGGGAGGAATGGGGCTATGAAGGGGTTGTGATGTCCGACTGGGACACCGGAGCCCCCCATGTATCCGAAGCGGTTGCCGGAACCGACGTCAAGATGCCCAACGGCACCCCCAACAGCCTGATTTCCGCTGTGGAGGACCCTGACAGCGGCTTGACCCGGGATATCCTGGAGCGCAATGTGGAGCGGATCTTAAACCTGGTGATGAAGAGCAAAACCTTCTATAACAAAATCCACTATACCCCCTATGAGATCACCTACGGAACCCGGTTAAAAGCAGCCGAGACCTATTATGAAAAGAGTTCCGGCGTGAAGGCGGAAACGTGCAGCGACGAGGGCGGCGGCATGGCCCTTGGCTACTGCGAGCCCGGCGAGTGGCTGACGTATAAGGTGAACGTGAAGGAATCCGGCAGCTATCACCTCTTTGCCCGGATCGCCTCGGAGCGGAGCACCGGCGCTTTCCAGGTGCTCATGGATGACGAGGTAATCGCCGACTTCCCGGCCCAGCCTTCCACCGGCGGCTGGCAAATCTGGCGCACCACCGATCCCATCGAGGTGGAACTCACCGCCGGGGAGCATGAGATGAAAATTCTGTTTACCGGCAGCGTGCTCAACCTAAACTGGCTGGAATTTGCCGAGGTGGGTGAGCTGCCGGACACCTCCAGCGATCAGGAATCCGACGTGTCCTCGGATAATTCCTCCCAGGAGCCTCCTGTGGACAGCACCCCTTCGGAGGATACCTCTTCTGAAGAGGAACCTACGGGCAGCGAGCCTTCAGGGGATACTTCGTCGGAGGACGCCTCTTCAGAGGATACAGGCGATGTCTCCTCGGCGCAGGAGCCGTCGGAGAGCGAACCCGGGACCGAAGATCCTTCCCAGCCGGATTCGGACGGGGAGAACTCTGACGGAACGGATAATACCCCTCCGGCAGGCACCGGCGGAACCGGCAATAACGGTACCACTTCGGACAGCGATTCTCCCCAGACGGGGATGGTTCCTGTTTTGCCGGCAGTCATCTTAGCGTTAGCCGCTGGGGCTGCGGCCGTGATCGCGAAAACCAAACGGGAAGAATAAACTGACATTTACTGATACCTGGTGAAAACAGTATGCTGCGAAACCAAAGTTTCGCAGCATACTGGCTAAAAAGCACTTGCAGCCTATAAAATATAGGCTGCAAGTGCTTTTTTTCTTTTGTTTACAGAGCAGTTTTATTTTGCGACGATTTCTTTCCTGCCGCCTCCGCGGTTAATGATCCCCCGGCCTTTTCATCAGAGAGCCCATGTCCGGGAGCTCCATCCCCGCCTTCATCTGGCGGCGGTAAGCGCCGGGGGAAAGATGAAACCGGCTGTGAAAAACCCGGCTGAAATACTGGGGGTCTGTATACCCCGCCATGTTTCCCACCGTTTTCACCGGCAGGTCGGTCTGGCGCAAAAGCTCGCATGCGTAGTTTAATTTCGTCAGGGTGATATAGTCCTGAGGGGACAGCCCCGTAGCCTTATGAAACACCGCCCTAAAGTGGCTGACACTCATGTGCTCCTCGCCCGCTAAAGCCTCCACCGAGATGGGCTTGGAAAGATGTCCGTGGATATACATCAGCGCCCGGCTGACCGGGGAGGAACTTGACGTTCCCTTTTTCTGCCCGGCGATACAGCGGCCGAAATCCATCAAAAGCGACGTCAGACAGCGAACTCCCTCCAGCTCAAAAAACGCATCCCGGTTTAAAAAGGATTCAAACAGACGGTTAAAATCCTCACACAAATGCTCGTGATTCCCGATGGGGATCACCGTGTTTGTCCGGATGCCGCACCGGTTTAAAAACTCCTCTGCAAAAGAGCCGGAAAAATGCACCCAAAAGTACCGCATCTCCATTTTCGGGGGCTTATAATAGACAAAGGATGTTTCGGGAGAAAAGACGATCAGGTCCCCTGCCTGAAAAGGCTCCTTTATATCCGGGGCAAAAATCTGCACATCCCCCTGCCACAGATACATGACATAATAATCGTGCCGCACACCGGCGGCATGCAGCTCATCCGGGTAGTGGGAAAGCCCCGCGCAGTTGACCATAAGGGGGACATCCTCCACCAAAAAATTGTTGTCTACATCCGTTAACACCCGGTAAAACGCCCCTGTTTTCATAATTTCTCCTTTAAAATCGGCGATTTGTCCACTGATTTCATCGTTTTATGTACTGTTTTCTTTACAAGGCCATTATATAATATAGCTGTAAAAATTGCAATGGACGGCCGTTTTTTGTACGCATTTTCACATCGGAGTATCTTTGAGAAACGAGGGAGTTTATGAAACACAAGCACTTGAAAAGGGCGGCGGCGTTATTGGCAGCTCTTACCATGCTGCCATCCGCCCTGGCAGTCACCGCTTTTGCGGACGTCACATGGTCATCGGAGGAATGGAACGTGTCAGAAGCAGAATTCGCCGAATTAAGCAACCTTCGCCTGGGAAGGGAGGACGCCCGCTCCAACTTTTTCCCCTTTGGGGACGAGCAGGCGGCGCTAGATTCCCAGCAGGTGGGGAAAGACCGCGATTTGTCCAAGGCTTACTACCAGTCTTTGGACAGCTCCGCCGGACAGGAGTGGAAGTTTTACTATGTCTCCAGCCCGGACAAGCGGGATTCCCGCCCGGACAATGGGAACATCATGAACCCGGATTACGACGACAGCACCTGGGACACAATTGAAGTCCCCAAGAGCTGGGAGGCAAGCTACAACGAGGACGGTACTTTTAAATACAACCCACCCCAGTATACAAACACCGCCTATCCCTGGACTTCCCAAAATCCAAACCCCGAAAAGCCCCATGCGCCCACCCAGTTTAATCCCGTGGGCTTTTACCGCACCAAAATCGACGTGGACGAAAGCTTTAAAGGCCGCAGCGTTTTTCTCAACTTTGAAGGGGTGGAATCCTCCTTCTATGTGTGGGTCAACGGCCACAAGGTTGGCTTTAGCCAGGACAGCTTTACCAGCAAGGAGTTTAAGATCGACGAATACTTAAACTACGACGGCAACGACACCCTGGCGGTGGAGGTCTTTAAGTGGTCCAGCGGCAGCTGGTTGGAAGACCAGGATATGCTGCGCTTAGCGGGTATTTTCCGCAGCGTCTACCTCACCTCCAAGGACGACGTGGAGATCAGGGATTTCACCATCGTTCCCAGCAAAACCGGGACGGGCACCGATCCCGCCGCCGATTACAACGACTTTAACCTGGATGTTTACGCCAGCATCCGGAATTTAAGCGCGGACGATGCCGCTCTTGACGGCTTAAACGTCTCGGTCGCCTTGTACGACCAAAACGGGGACAAGGTAGGGGAGGAAAGCTTTGAAAATGCTGAGCTTTCCAAAAACATCTCCGCCGCCGACTTTTCCCAGACCGATTCGTTAGGCCGGGATATGGCTACCGTTCAGTTGTCGGCCAAGGTGAAAAACCCCGCCAAATGGTCGGCGGAATACCCGAACCTTTACAAGGCGCTCATCACCCTGCGGGACAAGGACGGGAACCTCATCGAGACCACCGCTTACCGGTTCGGCTTCCGGGTGGTGGAGATCTTAAACAAGGGTGAGGCCAACGCCCAGATGGCCGTCAACGGCGTGCCTTTGGTGCTTAAAGGCGTCAACATCCACGAGATGACCCCTGAAACCGGCCGGTATGTTGATTCGGAGACCATCCGCAAGGATGTCACCCTGATGAAGCAGAACAACTTTAACGCCATCCGCATGGCCCATTACAGCCACGATTTCCGCTATTACGACGTGGCGGACGAGCTGGGCATGTACGTGATGGATGAGACCAACCTGGAAACCCACGGCGACCGGTCGATCCCCGGGGATAACCCCAACTACCTTCCGGCCTGCTTGGACCGCCTTTCCAGCATGTTCTACCGCTCTAAAAACTTCCCCTGTGTCATCATCCTCTCTTTAGGGAACGAAGCGGGCTCCGGCTCCACCTTTGCCAACATGAACGCCTGGCTCAAAGGCGAGTATGAAGGCTCCATGGACTTTTATGTGGACGAAAACCTCAAGGGAGACCTGCAAAACCGTCCCACCCATTACGAGGGCGACAACGACAAGGTGGACATTAAAGGCAATATGTACCCGGACATTAACTCGATTCCCAGCCTTGCCAGTGAAAACAAGCCCTATATCGTCATGGAGTACAGCCACGCCATGGGCACCTCCAACGGCCAGTACAAAGAGTACTGGGACGCTTTTGAATCCCGGGAAAACATCCAGGGCGGCTTTATCTGGGACTGGGTGGATCAGTCGATCGTCACCTATGTGGAATCCGGCCATATTCCACCCCAGATTGGCGGAGACGCCTCTTTAATTCTCTCTCAGGACAGCAATAAAGTCTATACCGTCCTTACTGGCGGCAGCGAGGCCCTTTCCTCTGCCGGCGCTTCCGGCGAAGAGGGAGACCATGCTCTGCGGGGTGCTGCCACAGCCGATCCCACCCCTGAAGTGCTGAACCTAAACCAGTCCATCACCTTGGAGGCGTGGATTTATCCCGAAGACAACGACACGGCTCCCCGAGTCATTATGGCCAAAGGGGACAGCCAGTACCAGTTAAAAACCGTCAACAACTCGATCCAGTTTAACACCGTACTGGGCAACTGGAACACCCTGGAATGCGCTTATGACACCTCTACCTGGGCAGGCCGGTGGCACCATGTAGCCGCTACCTATGACGCTTCCACCAAGACGGCCTCCCTTTATCTGGACGACATGTCTGCTCCGGCAGCCACTGGTGTATTCACCAACGCCAACGAGGACGGCTCATTTGCCAAGAGTTCCTTCCAGTTTGCCGTTGGCCGGGACGTCCAGTACAGCGGCTCCCGCGACTGGGTAGGCCTTATCGACAACGCCCGGGTATACGATAAGGCGCTTTCTGCCGAAGAGCTGTCCGATGAAAACCGCAGTGCCGGGGACCAAAACGTGGTGTTCTGGCAGGACTTTAACACCCTGCCCGGCGGCCAGGAAGAAACCGAAGTCCCCATTGTGGAAGAAGGATATTTAGGCTACGGCGGCGACTGGGGCGACACCCCCAACGACGGCAACTTCTGCAACAACGGCATTGTCACCGCCTACCGGGAGCCCAAAGGCTCCATGCTGGAGTTAAAACGGGTCCATCAGGACTTTGTGATGAACCTTACAAGCTTTACTCCCAGTTCGGCGGTGGTCAACATCCGCAGCCGGGCCATGTTCGCCAACGCCTCGGAATACGACTTTGTCTGGCAGATCACCGAGGACGGCCAGGTGATCCGGGAAGGCACGGGGAGCCAGGATATCGCCCCCAAAACCTCCAAGGACGTAACCATCACTTTTGACGAGATCACTCCTAAAGATGGAAGCGAATACTTCCTCACTGTCAAATTCCTGCTGAAAAACGATACCCAGTGGGCGCAAAAGGGCCATGAAATCTCCGCTTCCCAGATGGAGCTTAATTTCGAAACCGGCGCCCTTCCAGCAGAGGATCTCTCCGATATGCCCGAAGTGAGCACGGAGGAAACCGAAGACAGCTATGAACTTTCCAGCAAAGACTTCACCCTCACTTTTGATAAAAACACCGGCACCATTTCCTCCTTTGTCTATCAAGGGACCGAGCTGTTCGCCCAGGATGTCTCCGGCGGACCGGAGCCTAACTTCTGGCGGGCCCCCAACGACAACGACCGGTTGAGTAACAGCTTCCAGTCCTCCGCCCCCGCGTGGCGGTACGCCGGTTCCGACCGCAGCGGAATTCAGACCAGCATCCAGCGGCTCAACGACTCGGCGGTTAAGATCAGCGTCTCCGGAAATCTTGCGCCCTCCAAGGGCTCGGCAACCTATGAGATGGCCTTCACCGTTTACGGCGACGGACAGATCGTTGTGGACAACGTCATGACCCCTTCGGGCTTTTCGGATAACGACATCCTGCCCGCGGTGGGCAACCTGCTGCAGCTTTCCTCTGACCTAGAAAACATGACCTGGTACGGCCGGGGCAGCGATACTGAAGGCCTTCCTTCGGAGAGCTACGCCGACCGGGAAAGCGGACAGTTTATCGGTCTTTATGAAGGCGCTGTCAGCGACCAGCACACCGAATTCCCCAAAGTGCAGGATACCGGCAACAAAACCGACGTGCGCTGGGCAGCCTTCCTCAATGAGGAGGGAACCGGCCTGATCGCCAGCGCTATTGGTGACACCTTCCAGCTTAACGCCCAGCACGTCACCCCTGAAGAGATTACCACCCTGCAAAGCAAACACGCCTATGAAGTAACTCCCACCGAAAACGTGGTAGTGACCATCAACCACAAGGAAATGGGCGTAGGATGCGATCCCAGCTGGCTGGACAAAGGCTGGTTTAACGAGGAGGATATGCCTCGTCCCACCCAGACCTACCGGTACAGCTACAAGCTGTCCCCCATCTCCCAGTTCAGCGCGGAGGAAGCCACCCGAATCAGCAGACAATCTTTGAGCACCGATCCGCTTACGGGGATTCTCGTGGACGGCGAGCCTTTGGCGGACTTTGCCAGCGGCACCCTGGATTATGTGTACTATGCAAATGAAGACACCGATACCCCTCCCACCGTGGAAGCAAAGCTTTCCGGCGATCAGGCTACCTGCACGATTAAGCAGGCGACCTCCTTTGCCGATGACAACCAGGCGGTAATCACCGCAGAGATCTACGGCGCTCAAAAGGTTTACACCGTCACCTTTAAAAAGCACTTTGCCGATGTGTATCTGGATGAAATGGACTATGTCACCGGCACCAGCGGCCACGATCGGGTGCACAAAGCGGAATCTTTGGACGGCAATCCCATTACCGTCTGGGTGGACGGGCAGGATAAGGTCTTTGAGCACGGCATGTCCGCCTCCCCGGAATCCGAGATCGTCTACGACATCGAAGGATTAGGCTACCAAACCTTCTCCGCCTATATCAACCTGGACCGCGAGGTTTATAAAAGCGAAATCAGCTGCCCCGGCATGGAGTTTTCCGTGTATGTGGACGGCGTGCGCAAATACCATTCCCAGAGCTTTAAAAAGGACGGATACGGCGAGCCCATTGAGTCCCCCTATGTCACAGTGGATATCGCTGGCGCCAAAGAGCTGCGGCTGGTGATGACGGCTACCACCCCGGGTCAGATCAACAACTCCCACGGGGATTGGGCGGACGCCAAATTAAGCGCCTATGCCGATGCCGACCGGATGCAGCTGTTTGAAAAGATCGACCAGGCGGAAAACCTTTCTTCCAGCGATTACGACGCCGCCGCGTGGGACAGCTTTGTGAAAGCCTTGGAAGGGCTGAAAGCCGCCGCCAACAACCCCGGCGCCACCTCCGCCCAGATCGCGGACGCTTCCGAGAATCTGGACGCCCTTTTAGAACAGCTCAGTGAGCATCCCGCTAACCCCGGTGACAGCTCCGATCCCTCGGAGCCGTCTGATCCCTCGGAACCTGCGGAGCCTTCCGAGCCCTCTGAGCCTTCCGAGCCCTCTGAGCCTTCGGACCCCGCCGAGCCTTCGGGAGAGGATCCCGGCAGTTCCTCGGAGGAGGAGAAACCCTCCGGCGGGGATGACAGTTCCCAGACTGGGGACACCCCCTCTGCTCAGCAGCCTGACGGCAACGGAAGCCAGGGATCGGACGAAGAACCTTCCGCGCCCGGCGGCGCCAATCAGGACGCTTCCCAAGACGGACAAAACCCCGTCACCGGCAACGCGCCTGTTATGACCGTTGTTCTCTTAGGATCAGCCGCAGGAGCTTTGTGTCTGGCGGTGACCTTTAAAAAGCGAACGGCATAAATACCTCCTACACATAAGCAGCAAGCCGGCGTTTAAAACGCCGGCTTGCTGCTTATTCACGATTATCAACTTTTAAACGGCAAAAAACCGCAAACAGAAAACGATTATGTGGCCGTCAAAAAGGTCGTCTCGGGGAAACGGTCGGTAAACGCTTTGTCCAGTTCCACATCCGAAATAACATAGTCCATGTTGCGAAGATTATCCAGATAAAACATGGAATGGCTGTTAAATTTGCTGCTGTCCGCCAAAAAAACCCGTTTTCCGGCGTTTTCCAGCATCCGGCGGCGGATAGGAATCTCGGATTCGTAGCAGTCATAAATCTCCCCCTCGGGGGAAATCGCCTGGGCGGATAAAAACACAAAATCCATATGCAGCCCCCGGACCATATCTTCCGCAAAGCTGCCGGAGAGCACCGACCGGTTCTCCCCCGAAACAGTTCCACCGGTACAGTAGGCGCGCAGGTCATATTCCGCCAGCATCCGGATACTGTCCACGCTGTTGGTCGCCACCGTGATGTTTTTGATAGGCGCAATAAAATCGATCATATAAAATGAGGAAGAAGACCCGTCTAAAAACAAGGAATCTCCGTCCTTTACAAGGGAGGCGGCTCGCTTGGCGATCCGCTTTTTCTCCGGCAGATTTTCATGGCTGCGCATGGAAAACGGGATGATCCTGCTGGCAGAAGTCAACAGTTCCACTCCGCCGTAGCTGCGCTTGACAAGCCCGCGGTTTTCCATCTGTTTTAGGTCGCGGCGGATGCTGGAGGCGCTGATGTGAAGCCTTTGCGCCAAAAAGTCCACGGTGGCGTAGTGATAGTCCTTTAAAACCAGCAAAATTTCCTGCTCCCTCTCGCTTCTATACATAGCTGTACCTCCCTGCTTGCTCATTGTTGCGCATTTTTCACAGTATCTTCTGTGAATTCTCATAATTGCCGCCGCGATTGCTATCTCGCTTTGTACTGATTATAATAAAAAGCAGGCAATATGTCAAAATATTTTGGAGATAAAACCTATTAATCGCAGCATTTCCGCGCAGGTGCAGAGAATGAGTTTGCGTAATTTCGATTGTTATCGGCTCATTAATGCTCATTTCCCTCTAACACCTTTCGCGGGCAGCGCAGACAGAACAAAGGAGAGGATACTAACATGAACATCAAATCAGCAGGGAAGAGGGGAAGCGCCTGGCTTCGAAGAGGATTCAGCGGTTTCATTGCCGCCGCCCTGGCCGTAACCTCGTTGGGGCTGTACGGGCTTGCCGCCGGCACCCAGGGAAACATCTATACCCAAAGCTTTGACAGCGTACAGGCCGGGGATCCGCTCCCGGACGGCATTCGCCTGGCCGGCGGCACGGTGAATACCGGCGACGGATATCTGGAAATTTCAAAAGGAAGCTCGCTGCTGCTGCCCGAATCGGTCAGCGAGGAGGATTTTACCTATGAGGTGGAGTTCACCATCACCCAAGCCGATGAGCCCACCCGCTGGGCAGGCTTTATGTTCCATTACCGGTCGTCCAACCAGTATTTACAGATGTGCTGCCGTCAAAACGCCAGCGCGGAAAACGGGATGGACTGCGCATACAACAATAACGGCACCTGGGTTTATCCCGAAAACGCAAGAGGGTCTTATCTTACCGCCATTGATCCGGATACCGTTTATACGGCCAAGGTGGTTGTAAACGACGGCCGGGTGGCTTTGTATATCGACAACCGGCTTTGCGTGCTGACCACCGCCTTACTGGATGGAGCAGGTTCTTTCGGCGTACAGGCAAACGGCAGCACGGTGCGGGTGTATGGGGTCTCGGTTTCCCAACCGGAGGAAATCCCCGCCACCCTGCCGGACGGCTCTGAAACTGTGAAGAATCTGTACAAGGCCGAAACGGGGATCATTTCCGCGCCGACCGTTGTTCAGAAAATCGATTCGGAAGAAAAGCTCGCCGCCCTTAATACAGACGGCATGCGCGCACAGGTGGCCTGGTTTACCCTAAAGGACAAAGACCTGAACGTGCAAGCAGGAAATACTTCCTACACCGCCGAAGAGATTTTGGAGGCCTGCGGCGGTGCTGTGCTTCCACTGTTTGAAACTTCCGACACCGAAACCGCCCAGGCTCTTGCCGCCTATCTGGCGGATAACGGCGAATACGACGTGATCCTGGCCTCCGATCAGACGGCGGCGCTGGCGGCGGCTTGGGAGGCAAACAGCACCCTGCGGTATGCCTATCTGGCCGGCGGCATCACCCAACAAAACACCGCCGCTAAAATCGCCCGGGATACCCATACAGGCGGGGCTACCATCGCAGTGATCCGGCCGGACGGGCTTGACCGTCAGGCTGCGGAATATTTGCAGCTCCGGGGGATCGCCGTATGGCTGGATTCCGGCGAGGATTCCGACAAGCAAAATGTCTTCGATGCGGTGGACTGCGGTGCAAATGGCGTAACAGTGCAAAACTTTTCCGAAGCGTACAGCCTGTATGAGCAGGTGACCGAAACCACCGCCATCCGAAAAACCTTTATCGTCGGACACCGGGGCTTGCCCAACGCCGCGCCGGAAAACTCCAAGGAAGGATATCTGGCGGCTATCACGGCAGGAGCCGACGCCATCGAATGCGACGTGAACATCACTAAGGACGGGGTGCTGGTTTCCAACCACAACGGCTCTGTGGACGGCTATACCACCGATCCCTCGGCCAGCGGGGCAATCTCCAGCTTTACCTGGGAAGAGTTAAGCCGGTTTACCTTAAAGCCGGTGGGAGGCTATACCACCTCCCAGTTCTGCAAAATGGAGTGGTATTTTGAGATTTTAAAGGACAATCCTTCGGTTGTAGGATTTGTAGAGCTGAAAGACGACAGCGAAACCGTTGTACGCAAAACGGTGGAGCTGATGGAAGAAATGGGTGTTGAGGATCAGGTGTTTATCATCAGCTTCAGCGACAGCGCCCTTAAGCTGATGCGGGAATATGCGCCCTATGTGGGAACGGGCCGGCTGACCTCCTCCTATGACAGTGAAAAAAACACAAACAACAACCTGATTGCCATGATGAAAGCCATCGGCGCGCTGGCTGCCGCCCCGGATTATGGGGTGGGGAACTTCACCCGTGATTTGATTGAAGCGGGCCGCCATCGGGGCATCCTTTTCCAAAACTGGACGGTGGACTCCATGACCACTGTTGCGGAGCTGCATCGCGGGGGCGTGGACTGCATCACCACCAATCACGCGGAGTTTTCCCAGCAAGACGTGCTCTTGCGATATCAAAGTGTTGCAGCGGCAGACCTTTTCGCTGACGAAGAGCCCGGCGATACCGCGCCCGACAAGAGCGCTTTGGAAACCTTGTTAGCCGAGGCCCGGCAGACGGATAAAGAGGCTTTCACCGAAGAAACGGTATCAGCCTTAGAAACCGCTATGAAAACCGCCGAAGCGGTTTTGGCAGATGAAAACGCCAATGAAGATGCAGTGGCCGATGCTTTAACCGTACTGCAAGCCGCTATCGACGGGCTAAAACCGGTTTCCGAGTCCTCCGAGCCTTCTGACCCCTCCGAACCTTCTGACCCCTCCGAGCCGTCTGAACCTTCGGAACCCGCCGAGCCCTCTGATCCTGCCGGTGAAGAATCTTCCGAGCCATCGGGCGAAGATCCCGGCAGCTCTTCAGAGGACGAAACTTCCTCCGGCGGGGAGGACAGCTCCCAGACCGGGGACACCCCTTCTGCCTCTTCGGACAGTGAGGAAGATCCCTCCGCTTCGGAGCCGGAAGCACCCGGCACCGCCGGTCAAAGCGGCGCCAATCAGGGCGGCGATTCCCAAAATGGGGGAAACCCTGTCACCGGCAATGCGCCTGTTATGACCGTTGTTCTCTTAGGATCAGCCGCAGGAGCTTTGTGTCTGGCGGTGACCTTTAAAAAACAAAAAGCGCAACAATAAATACTTCCAAAAAACAGCAAGCCGGCGCTTTATGCGCCGGCTTGCTGCTTTGTCTCAGCGGCCGCCGAAAAACGGGGAGAGCCAGCACAAACCAAAAGGCCGGATGGATAAACCATCCGGCCTTTTGGCGAAAAAGAGAGTAATTAGGGGGGGGGATTTGACAGCGGCTTGCGCCGCCGCCTGTGCTTTTGCCTACGAGTATTATTATACCGGCCAATGTGACGGTTATGTGACGAACCGCTGAAAAATAAAAAAATTTGCCTGTTTTATCCTCTTTGTCCTCCTACCCGCCGCCGCATATCCTGTTTTTTCTGCGCATATCCTGTGTTGACGAAAGCCCTTTGGGCGAGGGGGACTTTTTATGACCATCAAGATCAACTATAAATTGATAAGCTTCTTCTGCGCGGTGGCAGTAGTGGCAGGAGCCTGCTTTTTATTTGAGCCAAGAGAAGTTTCTCCGGCTTCGGCTAAAGAAAACACCTCCTCCACAGCGGCCGGGGAGGAAGGGGTGCAGGTACCGGTCATTATGTACCACCATATGCTGAAAAACAAAAAGCAGTGGGGTACTTATGTAGTTTCCCCGGAAGAGTTTGAAAACGATTTAAAATACCTTTCCGACAACGGCTTTACCACCGTGGTGATCGAAGACCTGATTAACTATGTGCAAAAGGGCACCCCACTCCCGGAAAATCCGGTGGTCATTACTTTTGACGATGGGTATGAAAGCACCTATGCCTACGCCATGCCGCTACTGAAAAAATACAACGCCAAGGCGGTGGTGTCCATTGTAGGCTCCTATACCGATCTGTACTCCGGCAATGTTCCCAAAAATATCAGCTACAGCTATGTCACCTGGGAACAAGTGGGGGAGATGCACAAAAGCGGCTTGATTGAAATCCAGAACCACTCCTATGATTTTCACGAGGCCAAGGGCGACCGCCACGGTGCCCGGATGGTAAAAGGGGAGACGATAGAGGAATACCGCCAGGTTTTGACCGAGGATTTAACCCTGACCCAGCAGAAGATTCAGGCGGCAGCCGGTGTTACTCCCACCTGTTTTACCTATCCCTTCGGCTATGTGGATAAGCAAAGCGAGGGGATCATTAAAGAACTGGGGTTTAAAGCCAGTTTGTCCTGTTCCTCCGGCATCAGCCGGATTCGCCAGGGGGACCCGGAAAGCTTATATCTGCTAAAACGGTATAACCGCCCCCACGGCGGCACCAGCAGCTCGTTTTTTAAAAAGGCCTTCAAAGATTTAGTGTAACATCTTCTTTTTATCAGCCGGTGAAACATCCCGTTAGTTGAAAGACCGGGGAAAAACGTGGTATAATAACCGTGAAACGGTTATTATATGTTATCCTTATGGCGTTCACAAAGGCAAACGCAAAGCGTTAGCCTCCTAACGGGGCAACCGGTGAAAATCGCCGGTTATCGTTTTATAAAGTGGCAGGATGATAATTTATTGGGAGGAATCAAACATGTCGTCACAGGTTTACCACAGCTGGGATACCGCGTACAAATCGGTTTTCGGGGCGGTGAAGGAGAAAACCTCCGTCCGGTTTCGCCTGATGATTCCCGACCATCTTTCCGAGAGCTATGTGGGGTTTGTGGTAGCCAAAGACGGCTGCGAACCCTTTTACGTCCAGATGTCCCCGGAGGAAACTCTCCATTCGGAAGGGAGCAAGGCCTATTCTGCCGAATACCGGTTTGAGGAACCGGGGATTTACTGGTATTATTTTAAGCTCTGCACCCCTAAAGGGGATCTGTTTGTCACCCGGGACTTTGGCTGCGCCGGGACCCTTTGCCGGGGGGAGGAGATCTCCAAATTTCAACAGACAGTATATGAAAAAGACTATACCACACCCGAGCATATGAAGGGCGGCATCTGCTATCAGATCTTCCCAGACCGGTTTGCCTTTAGCGGAAAGCGGCATCCCGGCGTCCCGGAGGACCGCATCCTGCGCTCCGACTGGGGCGGGCAGCCCTTTTACCAGCCGGACGCCCAGGGGAGGGTGTTAAACAACGACTATTTCTGCGGGGATTTACAAGGGATCTGCCAAAAGCTCCCCTATTTAAAGGATCTGGGAGTCACCTGCTTATATTTAAACCCCATCTTCGAGGCCCATTCCAACCACCGGTACAACGTGGCCGACTACCGCAAGGTAGACCCGCTTCTTGGCACCGAGGAGGATTTTAAGCAGCTGTGCGCCCAGGCAAAAGCCCTGGGGATGGGTGTGATTTTGGACGGCGTGTTTTCCCACACCGGCAGCGACAGCGTCTATTTTAACAAAGAGGGCCGGTATCCCACGGTGGGGGCCTACAATTCCCCGGACAGCCCTTATTACTCCTGGTATAAATTCACAAACTACCCGGACAACTATCACTCCTGGTGGGGATTTACCACCCTGCCCGAAACCGACGAGTGCAACGACAGCTTTTTTGATTTTATCTGCGGGGAAAACGGGGTTATCGACTACTGGCTGGGGCTGGGCGCCTCCGGATTCCGCCTGGACGTGGCGGACGAGCTCCCAGATAAAATGCTCGACGGGCTGCGGGGCGCGGTCAAGCGCCATTCGGGGGAGGCTCTGCTCATCGGGGAGGTGTGGGAGGACGCCTCTTATAAAGAGAGCTACGGCCAGCGCCGCCGGTATCTGATCGGCAAACAGCTGGACTCGGTGATGAACTATCCCTTCCGCACCGCGATTTTGGATCTTGCCAGAGGCGGGGACATCCCCTGTTTTATCAACCGGGTGATGGGAATTGTGGAAAACTATCCCGCCCCTTCTTTGGAGGTGCTGCTAAACTCCCTGTCCACCCATGACACCGCCCGGGCCATCACCGAGCTGGCCGGAGAATCCTGCGAGGGCCACGACCGCAACTGGCAGTCCCAGCGGGCGCTGACGTTAGACCAGTACGATCTGGGCAAGCGGCGGTTAAAGCTGGCTATGGCGGTGCAGTACAGCCTCCCCGGCATCCCCTGTATCTACTATGGGGACGAGGCGGGAATGCAGGGGTATAAAGATCCCTTTAACCGGGGCTGCTTCCCCTGGGGCCATACGGATGAGGAGCTCATCGGCTTTGTCAAATCCCTTGGGAAATGGCGGGCGTCCCACCCCTGCTTCCGAAAAGGCGGCATCCGGCTGGAGCAAAAAGACAACCTGTTAAAGATCACCCGCCAGGACGGGGAGGACAGGGCCTGCCTGTGGGTAAACAACACCGGCGCGCCCCAGCAGGGGCCTTTCGGCACGCTGGAGCCCTACGGCTTATACATCGAAGCGTAGAGGGCGCATACCCTGTAGACAGGCGGCTTAGGGGAAAGACAATTTTTCATAAAAAGGATATTCTATGGAACTGCATGAATTAAGCGCCAAAAACACCAGCGACATCAAACGGCTTTTGCTGGAAATTTTTTCAGGGGAGCCTTGGAACGATGTTTGGGCAGACACCCAGCTTGAGCTTTATGTGCTGGAGCTGCTTGGGAACAGCAACCCCTTATTGTTAGGGCTTTATGAAAACGAACGGTTAATCGGCCTTTCTTTGGGAAGAATAAAGCATTGGTGCGAGGGGACCGAATATTGGATCGACGAGTTTGGCATCCTGCCGGAAAAGCAAAACCAGGGGGCGGGAACAGAATTCCTGACAAAAATAAAGCGCTATTTATCCGAACGGGGGATTGCCGGCATGGTCCTTCTCACCGAAAGAACCGTCCCTGCTTATCATTTTTACAAGCGAAACGGCTTTTATGAAAAAGAGGAGCAGGCTTTTTTAGCCGCCGATATTTCTTAGCGTCCCTTTTTAACGGATGCGCTGGGAAGGCCTTTTATTCCTGTGGTTTGGCAGGGAAAAAGTGCGCACAACCCCCATTCATCAGCCTCCTATCGCAAAACAACAAAAAATTTCAAAAATTTTGTTGACAAACGGCCCGCCGTCATATATAATAAATATCGCCTCACTGAGTGAGGGTCATTTCCTATGGCGGTATAGCTCAGTTGGCTAGAGCATGCGGTTCATACCCGCAGTGTCGTTGGTTCAACTCCAACTACCGCTACCAACGGCCCGTTGGTCAAGAGGTTAAGACACCGCCCTTTCACGGCGGTATCGCGAGTTCGATTCTCGCACGGGTCACCAAAAATCGGAGCAAGCAAGAAAGCTTGCTCCGATTTTTTTATAACAAAAGGCCATCTCGTTTTTTAACAAAGGGGGTCCGGTTTATGACGGAACTGGAAAAAATGTACAACGGCATGATTTATGATTCCCATGATGAAGAGCTTGGTAAGGAACTTAAAAGAAGCCACCGCCTGTGCGAAGCGTATAACGCCCTGGGGGTAGACGACGAAGAAAAGAAACAAGCCATCTTAAAGGAGCTTTTCGGAACAGATGACTTTGGCGACTACCGCACGATGGATAAACCGATTTATATTGATAACGGCAGGGATATAAAAATCGGTAAAAACTTTTACTCCAACATCCATTTTCATTTCAGCGGAGGGAATACCGTCGAAATCGGTGATAACGTGATGATCGGGCCGTACTGTATCCTGGCCACCGGCGTCCATTCCCTGATCGCCGAGGAACGCCGGATCAAGATCGATGAAAACGGCGTCACCCATAACTATGAATATGGAAAGCCGATTAAAATCGGCAATGACGTTTGGATCGCCTCCAATGTGACGATCTGCGGCGGGGTGACCATCGGCGACGGCAGCGTCATCGGGGCAGGCAGCGTTGTAACCAAGGATATTCCGCCCGGCGTTGTCGCTTTTGGCAATCCCTGTACTGTTCAGCGAAAGATCACCCCCGCGGACAGCATCCATCAAAGAGCCAAAAAATAAAAGGAGGATTGTATTATGACAAGCAAAGAACGAAGAGAAAAAGGTCTGCTGTTTATCGCCGACGAGGCGGACTGGGAAGAGATGAAAAGGGCCCGGCGCCTTACGCAGGAACTGAACACCGCCGACCGGTGGGATTTTGACAAGATCCGCGCCATTGTCAACGAGCTTTTCGGAAAATCCGATGACACGACCTTTGTCAATCCTCCCTTTTACTGTGATTACGGTTCCAATATCGAGGTGGGCAAAAACTGCTTTATCAATTATAACTGCGTGATCCTGGACAACGCCAAGGTGACGCTGGGGGATAACTGCCTGATCGCCCCCAACGTTTCCATTTACACCGCAGGGCACACCATGCATCCCGATGCGCGGAGCCTCGGCTATGAATACGGCATTGAGATCACGGTGGGCGATAACGTATGGATCGGCGGGAACACCGTGATCTGCCCCGGCGTTCATATCGGCAGCAATGTGGTGATCGGCGCGGGAAGCATTGTCACCAAGGATATCCCGGACTGGTCCTTTGCCGCCGGAAACCCTTGCAGGGTGATTCGAGCGATCACGGAGGAGGATAAAAAGTACTATTTTAAAAAGCGGGAGATTGACGAAGAGGTCGCTTTGGCCATCAGCGACATCAAAACTGAATAAGCGCTTTTTGTATACGGGATCCGGTTGCGATTAATTATATGCAAAATATGCAAAGCCGCTGCTCAAAACATTTTCTGCCTGCGGGAAAATTTTTTCGCTTTCAGAATGTTTTGGCAGCGGCTTTTTTGTTTGCCGTGGACAAGCAGGGCTTATAAACAACCGGATATAACGCAGAATGGCGGCACAGCTGTCAAAACTGTGCCGCCACAACGACATAACATGTAACGATTATATCAAAGCGTTTTCCCTTTTCCCTCATTTTTATGATATCTCTGACCGAAAAGCTCCGGTTAACGGGGTAAACCAGCTATCGCGGTTCCACAATCAGCTTGATGGCCGTGCGCTCCACCCCGTCAATTTCCACATTGGCAAAGGCCGGAACGCAGATTAAGTCCACCCCTGCCGGAGCCATGTAACCCCGGGCAATCGCAATGGCTTTGATCGCCTGATTGGCGGCGCCTGCGCCTACGGCTTGGATTTCCACCGCGCCTTTTTCCCGGATGACGCCCGCAATCGCGCCTGCCACTGAATTGGGTACTGATTTTGCTGAAACTTTCAGAATATCCATAGCCTGACCTTCTTCCATTTAGACTATATAACTATAATACATGTTTTACACAGTTTTTTCAATAAAAAAGCGGAATTTACCCCTATATTTATCATAAAATTGTTACATTTATTCAAAACGAATTCGTTTTATTTGCACACATTGCCCTGTCTTTTCATCGGCCTCAATCAGCACCCCGCACAGGGCGCAGGGGCCGTCCGCCGTCTCAAACCGGGTGGGCATCCGAGTCAAAAAACGCTGGATCACACAGTCGGGCTTTACCCCCAAAACCGACCGGACAGGCCCGGTCATCCCCAGGTCGGTGATGCAGCCGGTGCCGCCGGGGAGGATCTGCTCATCCGCCGTCTGCACATGGGTGTGGGTGCCCCAAAGAGCCGTGACCCTGCCGTCTAAGTAATTTGCCAGGGCCAGCTTTTCGCTGGTAGCCTCCCCGTGGAAGTCCACAAAAACAAGCGGGGTATCGATCTCTTTTAACAGCCGGTCGGCCGCTGTAAACGGGTTTTCTAAGCCGTCCATAAACACTGTTCCCTGCAAATTGATTACAGCGGCCCGCCACCGGCCGGCGTCGTAAAGATACACCCCGCTCCCCGGGCAGGAGGGGGGATAGTTCCCCGGCCGCAGCACCTGGGGCGTTTCCTCCAGATAAGGGTAGATCTCCCGCCGCTTAAACACATGGTTGCCGGTGGTGATTACATCCGCGCCGCTGTCCAGCAGGTGGGCGGCAGAGGAGGGGAGGATACCGTTTCCCACCGCGGAATTTTCCCCGTTGACGATGGTGAGATCCGCCGAAAGCTGTCTCTTGATCTCCGGCAGCCGCCTGCGCACAAACTCGCAGCCGGGAGCCCCCACCACGTCGCCTATCGCCAGTACCCGCACTGTCATCCTTCCTTTCGTTGTTTGCCCCGGGTCACCCCAGAGATTTTACTCTTTGTATAATTAAATCTGAAGTTTCCATAGGGGATAGAACCTGTTCCACCGACAGGTCGCATACCGAGCTGTAAACCTCCCGGCGGGTGTTGTACAGCGCCTCCAGCTCCTCCGGGGTGCTGCGGGCCGCCACCGGGCGGTTTTCATCCCCCTTGATCCGCCGGTAGCACTCGGCGAAGGGGATGTCTAAAAAGACGATTTTCCCGCTCTCTTTAGCCGCCTGCACGTTTTGGGGGCGCATCAGCGTCCCGCCCCCGGTGGCGATCACCATCCGGGGCTTTTGGGAAAGCTCCGAAAGGCATTTGGTCTCCCAATCCCGGAAGGCCTCCTCCCCCTGGGAGGCGAAGATCTCGGGGATGGATTTCCCCGCTTTTTCCACAATATAATCGTCCAAATCCAAAAAGCGGGTCCCCAGGCCTTTGGCCAGCTGTTTGCCCACGGTGGATTTGCCGCAGCCCATAAAGCCGCAGAGATAAAGATGGTTCATGGCGGTCCCTTTCTGTCTTACCGGAATTTTTCCTGCACCTGTTTGCCCATGTCCCGGATCAGCTCGTCGATATCCTCCAAAGCGTACTGGGCGTTATCCCAGATCTCGTGGGCGGCCACCGCCTGCCACACCAGCATGGCCATCCCGCCGGCCGCAGGCTTATGAAGCTCATGGGCCGTCTGGATAAGCTTGGTCTCAAAGGGGTTATACACCGCGTCGAACACCCGGCCGCACCGGGCGACCACCTCGGGGCCCACCGGGCAGTTTTCCTCGTGGGGGTACATCCCCACCGGGGTGGCGTTGCACAAAAGATCGTACTCCCCGGAGATGGCGTCCAGGGTGGTAATATTGACCTGTGCGCCGGGGACTTTTTCCCCGATCTCCTGCTTTAACTCCCCGGCGGCGGGCAGGTCGGATTCCCGCACCGCGATGGTGAGCGTCCCGCCGGAAAAGGCCGTCTCGATGGCCATCATCCGGCCGGCGCCGCCGCAGCCTAACAGCAAAACCCGTCCTTTTAAATCCCCGCCGATGGCCTCCACCGCCCGGGTAAAGCCGATCACGTCGGTGTTGTAGCCGGTCTTGGTCTTACAGTCCACCACGTTGACCGCCCCATAGCGCCGGGCGGTCTCGTCCAACGCGCTAAGGCTTTCCATAATCCCCAGCTTGTGGGGAATGGTCACGTTAAAGCCTGCCATGGTCTGGAAGAGCTCCTCAGCCGTTTTAGAAAGCTCCTCCGGAGGGACCTCCCGCACGCCGTACTCCACCGAATCGTCCCCCGACAGCTTGAACAGCCGCAGGTGGATAGGGGGAGACATGGTGTGTCCCAAAGGATACCCGATGACGCAGAATTTTCGATTGCCTTCCATGATGCTTTCCTTCTTTCCTTATTCGGCGGCGTTTAACGTTTCCAATGCCTTTTGCAGGGTCTTTTCGTTTTCCACGTTCAGGGCGGTGACACCTTTAAACGTCTTTTTCACAAGGCCGGTGAGCACCCGGCCGGGGCCCAGTTCCACATAAGCCGTGGCGCCGTCTGCCGCCAGGGCGTTTAATTCGTCCACAAAATACACGGGGGAAGCCAGATGCCGGGACAGATAACCGGGCATGTCGGAAAAGTCCGTCATCCGGCCCCCTAAGGTGTTGGAGTAAAAGGGCACGGTGGGCTCTGCAAATTTCACGTCCTTGATGGCCGCCAAAAATTCCTCGGCGGCAGGCTCCATTAATTTGGAGTGGAACGCGGCGCTGACGTTGAGCTTAATGGCCCTTGCACCCAAAGCGGCGAGCTTTTCCGCCGCCGCAGCAGCCGCAGCAGACTCTCCGGCGATGGCCGTCTGGGTGGGGCAGTTAAAGTTCACCGGGGTCACATAGCCCTCCACCTCTTCACAGGTTTTTAAAATGGTGTCTTTATCGCTGCCCACAATCGCGTACATGGCGCCGTCCTGTTTTTCCGCGCAGGCCTGCATGGCCGCCGCCCGGTGGCGGATGACGGTGAAGCCCTGCTCCATGGTAAGCATCCCGGAGGCCACCATCGCCGCGTATTCACCCAAGGAATGGCCCGCCACCGCCATGCACTCCACGCCGTTTGCCCTGACCGCTTCCAGCGCCGCCAGGCTGGTGGCGAAAATGGCCGGCTGGCTCACCTTGGTTTGGGCGAGAAAGCTTTCCTCCCCCTCAAAGCAGGCGGCGGCCAGGTCAAACCCCAACAGGTCGGAGCCACACTCATACACCTGTTTGGCCGCCGGGAACAGCTCCGCTAATTCCTTGCCCATGCCGCTGTATTGGGAGCCCTGCCCCGCAAATAAAAATACCGGTTTTGTCATGTGTTTTTCGTCCTTTCTATGGAATGTTAATATTTTGTGAATTTTATCACAATAACTGTAAAAAAATACCTTCTCCTGCCAAATAAAGGCAATTCTTATTGACAAAAAGGCCGCTTGCTAATACAATTAATAAAATAGGGTATTTATGTGAATCGCTGCAATTAGTGGTCGTTATCATCAGGCGGCAAGGCCTTATGGCCTTTCTTATATGTCTTATATGAATATACCACAGTCCGGCCGGGGTTTTCAAGTATGGGGGCCCTGCCCGGAAACAGAGGAGTATTTTTATGGCAGGAATCAAAATTATCGGCACGGGGAAATATGTCCCCGAAACGGTCAGCACCAACGAGGATTTTACCAAGATCGTGGACACCTCCGACGAGTGGATCACCCAGCGCACCGGCATCAAAACCCGGCACATGTCCGACGGGGAGCCCAGCTGGTACATGGGGATGAAGGCGGGGGCCCAGGCCATCGAAAGCGCAGGACTTTCTCCCGACGACATCGACATGGTGATCTGCACCAGCGTGACAGGGGACTATTACACCCCCGCCACCGCCAACATCGTCCAGGGGAAGCTTAACATCCATCACGCCTTCAGCATCGACATCAACTGCGCCTGCGCGGGGTTTGTCTACGCGCTGGACATGGCCCGCCGGTATTTGAGCGTGGGGGAGGATGTGCAAAACATCCTGATCGTCAGCCCGGAAAACATCACCAAGCTTGTGGACTACACCGACCGGAGCACCTGCGTGCTGTTTGGGGACGGCGCGGGGGCGGCGGTGGTCACCCGCTCGGAGGGCTTTTACCACTCCTACCTGGAGACCGACGGCAGCGGCGCGGACAAGATCTACGCCCAGTCGGCCCGCCCGGGCAACGCCTTTACCAACCGGGAAAAGGCCGAATCCTTTAAAGAGCTGTTCCCCCAGGGGAAGGAACATTATATGTATATGGCGGGCAACGACGTCTACCGGTTCGCCACCACCAAAATGCCTGAAGCGCTGGAAAAAGCCTGCGCCAAGGCGGGATTTACCCCGGCGGATCTGGATATCATCATCCCCCACCAGGCAAACGCCCGGATCATCACCACCGCGGCAAAGAACCTAAAGCTCCCCATGGAGAAATTCTATGTGAATATTGAACATTACGGCAACATCTCCAGCGCCTGCATCCCCATCTGCCTGCATGAGCTCAGGGAGGCGGGGCGGCTGCACTCCGGCGACAAGGTGGGCCTTGTGGGCTTCGGCGCGGGGCTGATTTTCGGCGCCTGCGTATTCGAGTATTAATCACAGAGGAATCCTATGAAAACAAAGATTACCGAATTATTCGGCATTAAATACCCCCTGTTCCAGGGCGGGATGGCCTGGGTGTCCGACGGGACGCTGGCCGCCGCTGTCTCGAACGGGGGAGGGTTGGGGCTTATTGCCTCCGGTTCCGCCCCCGCCGACGTTGTAGAGAAGGAAATCCGCCGGTGCCGTGCGCTTACCGACAAGCCCTTCGGGGTCAACATCATGCTCATGAGCCCCCACGCGCCCGCCATCGCGGAGCTTGTCATCAAAGAACAGGTGCCGGTTGTCACCACCGGGGCGGGCAATCCCGGAAAGTATATGGAAGCCTGGAAGGCCGCGGGCGTCAAGGTGGTCCCGGTGATCCCCTCGGTGGCGCTGGCCCAGCGGGTGGAACGCCTGGGCGCGGACGCCGTGGTGGCCGAAGGGTGCGAATCCGGCGGCCACATCGGGGAGGCCACCACCATGAGCCTTGTGCCCCAGGTGGCGGATGGGGTGAACATCCCGGTGATCGCCGCCGGCGGCATCGGCGATGGCCGGGGCATTGCGGCGGCGCTGATGCTGGGCGCTCAGGGAGTACAGCTGGGCACCCGGTTTTTGGCCAGCACCGAATGTCCTGTTCACCCAAACTACAAGCAGATGGTATTAGACGCCAAGGACACCGACACAGCGGTGACCGGGCGGGCGGCCGGACGGCCGGTGCGCGCCATCCGCAACCGATTGACCAGGCGGCTTTCGGATCTGGAAAAAAGCGGCGCTTCCCCTGACGAGTTTGAGGAACTGGCCCTCGGCTCCCTGCGCCGGGCCGTACAGGACGGCGACAGAGAGGAAGGCAGCTTTATGGCAGGCCAGATCGCGGGGCTGATCCGGGAGGTAAAGCCCTGCGGGGAAATCATACAGGAATTATTCGGCGAGGCCGAGGATCTATTACAACATATTGAACAAAGAAGAGGTGTTACCATTGGCTAAGACAGCATTGATTACAGGAGCTTCCCAGGGTATCGGAGCATGCATCGCCAAGCGCTTGGCCGCGGACGGCTTTAACATCGCGGTCAACTGCCGGGGCGAGTGGGAGCAGGAAAACGGCGGAAACCAGGTGGCGGAAGCCTGCCGCGCCCTGGGCGTGGAGGCGGAGTGCTTTTTGTGCGACGTGTCCGACTTTGACGCCTGCGCGGCCATGACCAAGGCGGTTAAGGAGCGGTTCGGCACCATCGACGTGCTGGTCAACAACGCCGGCATCACCAAAGACGGCCTTTTGGTCCGCATGAGCAAAGAGCAGTTTGACGCGGTGACAAACGTCAACTACAACAGTGTGTTCAACATGACCCGGCATGTAGGCGGCGTGATGATGCGGCAGAAATCCGGGCATATCATCAACATCTCCTCGGTGGCGGGTGTGTACGGCAATCCCGGGCAGATCAACTATTCCGCCAGCAAGGCGGGCATCATCGGCATGACCCTGACCACCGCCAAGGAATTAGGCCCCCGGAACATCACCTGCAACGCGGTGGCCCCCGGCTTTATCGAAACGGCCATGACCGCCGAGCTCCCTGAAAAGGTCCGGGAGGAGTCCATGAAGCTTGTTTCCTTAAAGCGCTACGGCAAGCCGGAAGAGGTCGCCTCGGTGGTGGCTTTCCTGGCTTCGGACGATGCTTCCTACGTCTCCGGACAGGTGATCGTCGTAGACGGCGCCATGATGATGTAAGAGAAAAACACATCCGTAAAAAGCGAGGGAAATCAGTATGAATCGTAGAGTTGTGATTACCGGCGCCGGCGCGGTGACCCCCGTCGGCCTTACCGTCCCGGCCTTTTGGGACAGCCTTAAAAACGGCAAACACGGCATCCGCCTGATCGACGAGTTTGACACTTCCGACGTGCCGGTGAAGGTGGCGGCGCTTATTAAGGACTTCGACCCCACCCAGTATATCGATAAAAAAGAGGTCCGCCGCACCGACCGTTACTGCCAGTTCGCCATCGCCGCCGCCAAGGAGGCCATGGACGACTGCGGCTCCGACTTAAAGGACTTGGATCCTTACCGGGTCGGCGTGATCGTGGGCAGCGGCATCGGCGGCCTGCACTCCTGGGAAGCGGAGCACAATAACTTCTTGGAAAAAGGCCCCCGGCGGGTGTCGGTATTTTTCATCCCCATGATGATCACCAACATGGCGGCGGGCACCATCTCAATGAAAACAGGCTTTAAGGGTGTAAACTACGCCACTGTCACCGCCTGTTCCTCCGCCAACCACGCCATCGGCGAGGCGTTTCGCAATATTAAGCACGGCTATCTGGACGCCTGTGTGGCCGGCGGCGCGGAGGCTGCCTGCACCAAGTTTTCCTTAGCGGGCTTTAACAACATGACCGCCCTTTCCAAAAGCGACAATCCCGACCGCGCCTCCATCCCCTTTGACGCTGAGCGCGACGGCTTTGTCATGGGCGAAGGCGCCGGCATCCTGATCTTAGAGGAATTAGAGCATGCCAAGGCCCGGGGCGCTAAAATCTACGCGGAGATCGTGGGCTACGGCGCCACCGCCGACGCCTATCACATGACCGCCCCCGATCCCGAGGGCGCGGGCGGCGCGAAAGCTATGGAGTTTGCCATGCAAGAGGCGGGCGTTTCCCCCAATGAGGTGGATTATATTAACGCCCACGGCACTTCCACCGGCTTAAACGACTCGGGCGAGACCAAGGCCATCAAAACAGCTTTGGGCGAGGCTGCCAAAAAGGTTGCCGTAAGCTCCACCAAATCCATGACCGGCCACCTTTTGGGCGCTGCCGGCGCGGTGGAGGCCATCGCCTGCGCCAAGGCCCTGGAAGAGGGGATCATCCCTCCCACGGCGGGCTATCAGGTGCCGGATCCTGAGTGCGATCTGGACTATGTCACCGAAGGGGCGAGAAAGTGCGATATCAAGGTGGCGTTAAGCAACTCGTTAGGCTTCGGCGGCCACAACGCCACGCTCTGCCTGAAAAAGTACGAGGGTTAAGGAAAGGACGCATAGTATGGACAATCTGAAGATCACCGTAGAACAAATCAAAGAGCTGATGGACGCCATGAGCAAAACCGGCCTGGGCGAGCTTTGCGTGTCCGACGGCGATTTTAAGTTAAAGCTCTCCGCCAAAAAAGAGGCGTCCCCCATCATCAACATGGGCCAGACGCCGGACTTTGTCATGCCCGAAGCCCACAGCGTGGCGATGGTAGGCGGCAATGCTCCTGCCGCCGCTGCGGCGCAGGCGGACGAGAGCAGCGCTCCGGAAGCATCCCTGCCCGCGGGCAACGTGATGAAATCCCCCATTGTGGGCACCTTCTACGCCGCTCCCTCCCCGGATAAGCCGCCTTTTGTGGAAGTGGGCAAAAAGGTGAAAAAAGGCGACGTTTTGTTTATCATCGAGTCCATGAAGCTGATGAACGAAATCCAGAGCGAATTTGACGGCGAAGTCACCGAGATCCTCTGTGAAAACGGCCAGGCGGTGGAATTCGGCCAGCCTATCATGGTGATTAAATAAGGGGGCTTTCCCATGCGGTTTGGTTGGTGCACCGGGATTCAGAATATTCTGCTGGCGCAGCAGATCGGGTTTTCCTATCTGGAATGCCCCGTATCGGATCTGGCAGCCATGCCCGAACCGGAGTTTGCGAAAAGCCTGGAGTTATTATCCCAAGCGGACATCGGCGTGGAGTGCCTAAATATCCTGTTCCCCGGCGGCATGTCGCTGCTGACGGAAGAGGAAGAATCCCTGCGCCGCTATCTGGAAAAAGCCTTCCGGCGAGGGAAGGCCGCAGGCGCTAAGCTTATAGTGCTGGGCAGCGGCCGCGTGCGCAGCTGTCCGCCGGGCATGGACTATTTGGAAGGATGCCGCCGGCTTGTCCAGGCCACCAGGCTGATGGGGGAGATGGCGGCTGCATACGGGCTGATTCTCGCCATCGAGCCCCTTAACCGGAAAGAGACCAACCTGATCCATTCGGTTAAACAGGCGGCGCTGCTGGCGGCCCAGGTAAACCTGGGCAACGTGCAGCTTTTGGCGGACGCCTATCATCTTTTTGAAGAACAGGACCATTTGGAGGACCTGCCGCTGGCAGGGCACTTGGCCCACACCCATGTGGCCACGCCGGAAGACCGGACTTTCCCTGTCCGGCCGGACCCTTTTTTGGAACGCTTTTTCGCCGTTTTAAAACAAATGGGGTACGACAAGCGGATGAGTATCGAGGGCGCAAGCCGGTCCCCCGAAAAGGACGGCCCCAAGGCGCTGGCGGTGTTGGAGGAGCTGGCCGCCCGGTGTTAAAGGCGGCTTTTATATTCCGCCTCGTCTTTACGTTTACAGGGCGAGCCGTATTTTGACAATCTCCCCGCAGCTGTTTTTCAGGATTTCCGCCGGAAAGCGGCCAAAGGGCAAACACTGGAAAGGATATGATAACAATGGCGCTGCTGAATTTAGAGCAGATCAAGGAAATTATCCCCCACCGGGATCCCTTCCTTTTAATCGACGAAGTACTGGAGCTGGAGCCCGGCGTGCGGGTGGTGGCTCAAAAATATTTAAAACCCGACGAATTCTGGTTTAAGGGGCATTTTCCCCAGGAACCGGTGCAGCCCGGCGTGCTGACCATTGAAATGCTGGCCCAGGCGGGAGCGGTGTGCGCGTTGTCGGTGCCGGAAAACAAGGGCAAGATTGCCTATTTTGCCGGGATCGACAAGGCCCGGTTCCGGGGCAAAGTGGTTCCCGGGGACACCCTGACTTTGTCGGTGGAGATCATCCGCCAAAAGGGAAGCATCGGCGTAGGAAAGGCTGTAGCCACCGTAAACGGGAAAAAAGTGGTCACCGCGGAGATCACCTTCGCTTTGGGCGGCGCCCAGTAATCCCCCTTTGCGGGAACACCAAAACGCGCAAGTTGTTTTGCCGAAAGGAAAGAAATCATGTTCAACAAGGTATTGATTGCAAACCGGGGCGAAATCGCCGTGCGGGTGATCCGCGCCTGCCGGGAGCTGGGAGTGCGCACTGTGGCGGTCTTTTCGGAGGCTGACCGGGGGGCGCTTCACGCCCAGATTGCGGACGAGGCCGTCTGTATCGGCCCCGCCGCCAGCAAAGACAGCTATTTAAACGTCAAGGCTATCCTGGCCGCCTGCGAGGTCACCGGGGCGGAGGCTATCCATCCGGGATTCGGCTTTTTGTCCGAAAACGCCTCTTTTGCCCGGATGTGCCGCCGCTGCAACGTGACGTTTATCGGCCCTGACCCTTCTTCCATCGACCTGATGGGGGATAAGGCCCAGGCGAAGGAGACCATGAAAAACGCCGGCGTCCCGGTGGTACCGGGCAGCGACGGCGTGGTAAACACCATTGACGAAGCCAAGGCGGTGGCAAAAGCCATCGGCTACCCGGTGATGGTCAAGGCCAGCGCCGGCGGCGGCGGCCGGGGCATCCGGCTGGTGGAAAAGGAAGAGGATTTAGAGCCGGCGGTCACCGCCGCCAAGCAGGAGGCTTTAAACTTTTTTGGGGACGACGGGGTGTACGTGGAAAAATTCATCAAAAACCCCCGCCATATTGAGATCCAGCTGTTGGCCGACCAGTTCGGCAACGTCATCCATTTGGGAGAGCGGGACTGCTCGCTGCAGCGCCGCAACCAGAAGATGCTGGAGGAATCCCCCAGCCCCTTTATGAACCCCGCCCTGCGGGAGCGGATGGGGGAAGCCGCCAAAAAGGCCGCCACCGCCTGCGGTTACTACAACGCGGGCACGGTGGAGTTTTTGGTGGACGATAAAGAAAACTTCTACTTTATGGAGATGAACACCCGCATCCAGGTGGAGCATCCCATCACCGAGCTGGTCACCGGGGTGGATTTGGTTAAGCAGCAGCTTTTAATTGCCGCCGGGGAAAAGCTTTCTTTGACTCAGGACGACATTAAGTTGACAGGCCACGCAATAGAGTGTAGAATAAATGCGGAAAATCCCAAGCTGAATTTCAGGCCCAGCCCCGGAAAGATCACCGGACTGCACATGCCCGGCGGCCCCGGCGTGCGGGTGGATTCCGCCGTGTACCAGGGGTATGAGATCCCTCCCTATTACGACAGCATGATCGCCAAACTGATTGTTTACGCCCCCACCCGGCCGGAGGCGATCATGAAGATGAAATGGGCCCTGGCGGAATTTTTGGTGGACGGGGTGGACACCAATATCGATTTTCAGCTGAATCTGGTAAAAAATAAGGACTTTGAGTCCGGAAACTACGACATCGGCTTTTTGGGACGTCACAACTTTGCCGAATAAGGCTGTCTTAAAAAGCGTCTTGGAAAAGGTGGGTAAGTTTTGCTGGAAGATTTGTTTAAGGTTGTCAAGTCCCGTATGGACGACAAGGCCCCGGCGGAAAAGGGGAAAAAGGTTTCGATCCCCTCGGATCTGCTGTTTAAATGCCCCCGGTGCAAAAACGTCATGTTTATGGACGATTTTATCGGCTCGGCCAAGGTGTGCTCTGAATGCGGCTATCACTCCCGTCTGTCCGCCAGAGAGCGCCTGGACATGACCATCGACAAGGGAAGCTTTGTGGAATACGACCGGGATATGACCAGTTTAAATCCCATCGGCTTCCCGGATTACGAAGAGAAAATTGCTTCCTTGCAGCAAAAAACCGGCCTCCTGGAAGCAGTAGTCACCGGCGAGTGCACCATCCGCCGCCATCCCTGCGTGATCGTGGTGATGGATTCCCGGTTTATGATGGCGTCGATGGGCTCGGTAGTGGGGGAAAAGATCACCCGCGCCTTTGAAAACGCCACCGAAAAGGGCCTTCCCATCGTGGTGTTTGCCGCTTCGGGCGGCGCCAGGATGCAGGAGGGAATCGTCTCGCTGATGCAGATGGCCAAAACCTCCGCGGCGGCCAAACGCCACAGCGACGCGGGGTACCTGTATATCACCGTGCTCACCGATCCCACCACCGGCGGCGTGGAGGCGTCCTTTGCCTCGTTAGGAGACATCATTCTGGCCGAACCCAAGGTTTTGGTGGGATTTGCCGGCCGCCGGGTGATTGAGGACACCATCAAACAGCGCTTGCCCGACGAATTCCAGTCGGCAGAGTTCCAGCTGGAACACGGCTTTGCGGACATGATTGTGGAGCGCAGCAAAATGCGCCGCACCCTGTCCAAATTACTTAAGCTCCATGAAAAGGACGGTGGATTGGCATGAGCGAATTGTCTGTATGGGAACGCATTGAGATCGTCCATCACAAGGGCCGTCCCACTGTCCGGGACTATATCCCCATGATCTTTGAAGAGTTTTACGAGATGCACGGCGACCGCCTTTTTGGGGACGACGGCGCCATCACCGGCGGCATCGCCAGACTGGGCGGTATTCCGGTCACCTTTATCGGCCAGGTAAAGGGCCGGGATATTGAAGAAAACAAAAAGACCAACTTTTCCATGCCCCATCCGGAAGGGTACCGCAAGGCGCTGCGTCTGGCAAAACAGGCGGAAAAATTCCACCGGCCGGTGATCTGTTTTATCGACACCCCCGGCGCGTTCTGCGGCGTCCAGGCGGAGGAGCGGGGCCAGGGCGAGGCCATCGCCCGCAATCTGTTTGAGTTTAGCACCTTAAAAACCCCCATCATCTCGGTGGTATTAGGGGAAGGAGGCAGCGGCGGCGCGCTGGCGCTGGGCGTCTGCGACGAGCTGGCCATGCTGGAAAACGCCACCTACTCGGTGATCTCCCCCCGGGGGTTTGCTTCGATCTTGTGGAAAGACGCTTCCCGGGAAAAGGAAGCTGCCGAAATCATGCACATCACCGCCGACGATTTGCAGCGTTTGGGCGTCTGCGAGCAGATTATTCCGGAGCCTTCCGGCGGCGCTCACAACAACCCCCAGCAGATGGCGGAAAACCTGTCTGAATATTTAGGGGACGCCGTACAAAGATTATTGAAAAAGGATATTGCAAATTTACTGGATAGCCGTTATAATAAGTTCAGAAAAATCGGCATGTTTTCCGAGCCCCAGGCTGGGAAATAACGGTTCAGGGCTAATCTTGCCGATTGTCTCATCCGTTTGTCAAACAAAAGATTTATAGGAGGAAACAAGAATGGTATTTGACAAGGTAAAAGCGATTTTAGTGGATCAGCTGGATGTTGAGGAAGATAAGGTCACCATGGACGCTTCCATCATCGAAGATCTGGGCGGCGACTCCCTGGGCGTTGTGGACCTGGTCATGGCTCTGGAAGACGAATTCGATATCGAGATCAACGAGGATCAGTACGAGAACTTCAAAACGGTGGGCGACATCGTTAAATATATCGAAGAAGCTATGTAATTTCACACGGGGCTTTCTCCGTCAGGAAGCACCCCATTTGCTGTTCATCCGCTTCAGGAGGGACGGCGAATGGGGTGCTTTTTATTGTCTTTCCCGTAAAATCCGCCCTTGTTAACTTTTGTTGCTTGCGGCAACCGGTAAAACAAGGGTATGATAGCCCTGTGAAAAGGAGGTATTGCCATGATGCTTGGCGATCATTTAAAGGCGCTGCGGCAGGCCAAGGGGCTTTCCCAGGAGGAGCTTGCCATCCGCCTGCACGTCGTCCGGCAGACCGTCTCCAAATGGGAGCGGAATCTGTCGGTGCCGGACGCCCAAATGCTGCTTAAAATAGCCGAGGTTTTAGAGGTCCCCGTAGAAAAGCTGCTGGATGTGCAGCCGGCAGAGGGCATCCCTCCGGACAGCCTTGCGGAGCAGCTTTCCAGAATCAACGAACAGCTGGCTGTCCGAAACCGCCGCACAAAGCTGATTGTGCGCGTAATCATCGGGATTCTCATTGGATTTGCTGTCCTTATGCTGATCTGGGGGATTCTCGGCTCGGTGTCTTATCTGGAATATGGAAAGCCGCAACAGCAGGTCATCCCCTTGTCCGAAAGCGATATTATATATGAGTAAATGCAAATCCCCCGGCTAAAGCCGGGGGATTTGCATTTATTTTTCCACCGGATGGGGACAGCAGATATCCGACAGGCATTCGGCCGCTTCCATCTCCCGGTGGCTGCGGGCGATGTCCGCCAAACTGATGATCCCCTGCACCTTGCCGTTATGGAGCACCGGCAGGCGGCGCACCTGTTCTAGAGACATCATCTTGAGCGCTTCCTCCACCGTCTGCTCCGGGGTGAGGCAGGCGGCGGTGGGAGTCATCACTTCTTCCACCATGCAGCTTTTGGCCTCTTTGTCCTGAGCCACACAGCGGATTACCAAATCCCGGTCGGTGACCATCCCGCACAGGCTGTCGCCGTTTAACACCGGGACGGCCCCCACGTCGTACCGCTGCATCACCCCCGCCACCTTGTCGATGGTGTCTTCTTTGTTTACCGTCACCACATTGGTGCTCATGATCTCTTTTACCTGCATATACGTTTCCTCCTTGCCGGTATCGGTCTATACAGGTATTCTGCCCGGAGCATCCGGGTCCTATTCGGGAGTAAAAGCGTTTCCCAAACCGGCGCCCGGCTTTTACCGAATAAGCAGCGCCAGCCTTTTCCCGGCAACCACGCCGATAAGACAGAGCACCACACTCAGCACCAGGTAAGTACCGGCCGCCAGATAAGCCTTGCTTTGGAGCAATTCAACAGCTTCCAGCGAAAAGGTGGAAAATGTTGTAAACCCTCCGCAAACGCCTGTTTTCCAAAACAACACCCCATAGGGGGAAACCTGCTCCCGCCCGCTCACGATACCGGCGATAAAGCCGATCACCACCGCACCCAGCAGGTTGGTGACAAGCGTAAGAACCGGGAAAGCGGTTTTTAAGGGAATCAGGCTGATGGCATACCTCCCCGACGCTCCTAACGCCCCGCCCAGGGCCACAAAAAGAAACCCCATGTTGTTCCTCCATTTCCTTTTAACTATAAAGTTTTAAGCCCGCCGGATACAAAGGGCCAAAAACCCGCGGTCAGCCGCCGTCTTTTTTCTCCCCGCCAAAAAGGATCTCCCAGTTTCGCTCCAACACCTTGGGGCCGCGAAAGCCAAACGCCCGCTCTTTGCACAGGGGGCGGATATCCTCCCGCTCCACCCGGGGGATGAGATCCTTGGTAAACTCCGGGATAGAGGTATATCCTGCCCGGAGGTTGTGGGGGCACACCTCCTGACAGCGGTCGCAACCCCACAAAAGCCCGCCCTGGCGGATAAGCTCCTCCTCCCAGGGGAAAAGCTCCCCTTTTTTCTGGGTGATAAAAGACAGACAGTGTCCTTCGTCGATCTTCCCGCCGGCGGAAATGGCCTGCCCCGGGCAGGCCGCCAGACAGCGGCCGCACTCTAAGCATCCGCCCTGGGAAGGCGGCGTGCAGGGGAGCTCCCGGTCGGTGACAAGCTCCCCTAAAAACACATAGCTGCCGTAGTCTTTGGTGATTAAAAGCCCGTTTTTTCCCTTTACCCCCAGCCCCGCCTGTACGGCGCAGGCCACCTCGGGGATGGGGGAAGAATCCACAAAGGGGACAAATGTCCCGCCAAAGCAGGCGGAAAGCTTTTCCCCGGCGGCGGAAAGCTTTTCCCGCAGCACCCGGTGATAATCGGGCACCACCGCGTACCGGGAGATGTTCCGCCCTGTTTGTTCCGGCGTGCGGTAGGGAAAAGCGGCGATCACCACCCGCTTAGACTCCTTCGGAAGGCGTTCGAGTCCCCGGCAGGGGATAAGGGCCTCCCTTGGGGGGAAGGGGCAGACTCCCCAAACAGCGGCGCCCTGCCCGGATAAAATCTCCCCGATTGTTGTCAGTTCCGCCACAAAGCCGCCCTCCTTTCTTCCGGTTTGTTTTTATCGGCTGCAGCAGTTTTACCATTTGCATTGCTCTATAGACTCTATGCCCTAAGGTAGTAACGGTCGCTGTGTATAGTCTCGAATGTAGCTTTCTCATTGGGAATGTACAGAAGCTTACATTGGCTTATGGGCTTGCTCAAATTATCTATTATAGTTTTTCTTGCATTGTCATTGCGAAAATCGCAAGATGAAAGTATCAGCTTCATTTGACACCTATACCTTTCAAAACCTCGTTGGTAGTAATACCGTCATATGTGTACGGAAGTTCCTCCATAGTAAATGGCAACGGTACCGTACCTTCAAGTTTTATAAGCTTATAATTTGTTCTGAGTCTGTCAGCATTTCTGATAATAGACTCTCGTATGGATGGTTTCTTTATTGCTTCCGCATTCATAATTATATTCTCAAGATTACCAAACTCACTTAGCAGAGAAGAGGCTGTCTTTGGTCCAACTTTATCGGCGCCTTTAATGTTATCGGAAGAATCGCCGGTAAGGGATTTGAAGTCTGCATACTGACTCGGTTCAATGCCGAATTTCTCCCTTAGGTACGCAGGGGTACAGATAACGGTATTATCGCCCCGATATCTGAGAATGGATACGTTCTCGGTGATGAGCTGGAAGAAGTCACTATCAAAAGAAGCAACTATTACTTCGGTGTTATCACCGTATGTATGAGCATAGCCTGCAATCCAGTCATCGGTTTCACAAACTGTGGTCTCTGTATGCTTGATGCCCATATAATCGAGTGCAGCGTACACATCAGGAAGCTGTGAGAACGGTGAATCTTCCTCAGGCGTCTGACTGTAATCGACACGGTTTGCCTTATAGTCGGCGTTCAGTTCGGTACGTTCATTCTTGTGCTCACCATCAAACAGAACCGCAATGTGTGTCGGTTCGGTTCTGCGGATGATTTTGAGCAGCGCACCAACAAATCCAAGGGTGCCCTGGATTGCTTTGCCTTCTGAATTTGTTATTCTCGACGGCATTCCGAAAAACATTTGGAACAGTAGATTGCTGCCGTCAACTATAAGTAGTCGATTCATATCTTTCACCGGTATTCATTATTTTTTGCTTACAGTTTATAGGAACGACTCCCATTCTTCTCTTATGATAGCAAGCTTTTTTAAAGAACACAAGTCCCCCGGAACCCTTCGCCGCCCTTGGGAATACTGTAATACAGGAGAGGTTCAATCTTTTGCCATCAAGGAGAAGGAGTGTTATGCCATTTTCCATACAAGGCCTGCATCCCGTATGGCAGGCTTTAGTCGCAACCCTGTTTACTTATGGTGTCACCGCCGCCGGGGCGGCGATGGTGTTTTTCTTTAAAAAGGTCAACCGCAAGGTGCTGGATTTAATGCTGGGCTTTGGGGCGGGGGTGATGATCGCCGCCAGCTTTTGGTCTTTACTGTCCCCGGCCATCGATTTGTGCGGGGAATTAGGGTACAGCCAGTGGTTTTTGCCCGCTTTAGGATTTTTGGCGGGCGGCGCTTTTGTTGTGGCGGCCGGCAAACTGCTGGACCGGTTTTCCTTTCAAAGCGCCGGGGACCACACACAGGCCAAAAGCCTGCGCCGGAGCATTTTGCTGGTGACGGCGGTAACCCTGCACAACATCCCGGAGGGCCTGGCGGTAGGGGTCGCCTTCGGCGGCGCGGCGCTGGGGATCCCCGGCTGCGGGGTGGTCGGCGCGTCACTGCTGGCTGTGGGCATCGGCCTTCAAAACTTCCCGGAGGGCGCCGCCGTGTCCCTTCCCCTTAGGCGGGAGGGGTTCTCGAGGTCAAAAGCCTTCTTTTACGGCCAGGCTTCCGGCGTGGTGGAGCCCATCGCCGCCGTACTGGGAGTATTCGCCGCCATGGCGGTGCGCAGCATCCAGCCTTTTTTGCTGGCGTTTTCCGCCGGGGCGATGATTGCCGTGGTAGCCGCGGAGCTGATTCCCGAGTCGGTGGAAAAAAACAAAAACCTGGCGGCCATGGGGGTTATCCTCGGCTTTATCGTCATGATGATCCTGGATGTGGCGTTGGGGTAACCATTTTTAAAGCAGCCCGGAAATGAGCGCGGCGGCAGGGCCTCTCCTTGTGTAACAGCCGTCCTCGTTTGGGGGCTGCTTTTAATTGCAAAATGGCCCATGTGCTGCTATAATAGGAGCTATTAAACCCCAGAAAGGAATATGGACCTGTGAAAAGCCCTAGAAAACAACAAAAAATCATTCAGATCGCCGCCCTTTGCCTGGCGGGAGTGATGGTGCTGAGCATCGCCGGGACGCTTATTTTTGAACTTTTATAATCTTTTTCAGTAGATCACAGAATAAAAAAGGAGCGCCGCCGTAAACCAACCACCGGGCACAAACGAATCCGGCGGCTGGCAAACAGGCTGCGATCAAAAGCGGACAGGAAGCCTAATGGCTTCCTGTCCGCTTTCTATTTTCATGGATTTTAGCTTTCTATACAAACCTGCACCTCATAATTCCAGTGCAAAATGCCGGATACCACGATGAGCTGTACGGTAAATGCCGGCTTGACGCCATATTTTGTTTGGGCGATCCCCATGACCTCGCTTAATACTTGGTCTCTGTTTTGTTCGGTGCAGTCAGCGCAGAGGTATTTTCCTTTGGGCAATACTTTTAACCCCTCTATCTCCGCATAACGGGTGCAGACAGCAAAAAGCCTTGCTATTCCGTTTTCGGTATAAATCCCCGCTAAATCCTCAAAGGAAAACTGGTCTTCTAAGGCAGGAGTCACTTTATCATAAAAATGGCCGAGATAATTCCAAAGATTATCAAGCGCTGGCGCTTCTAAGGTATCGGAAAGCAGAATAACACGTTCCGGAAACTCCTTGATAAAGGTGCCGGCAGGATTTTTATACACCTGTAATTTCTTTTCATAGTCCGCTTTTGCCAGCTGGATTTTGGCTTTACTGTATTGTAAAGCTATAATTTTTTCATCGGCTTTTTTCTCCGCTCGGGCTAAAAAGTCCACAATTTTTTCAAGATCGTCATATTCCAAAACCTTTTTGATCTCCTGCAAAGGCAAATCCATCAGCTGCAAAGCCCGTACCGTGTTCAGCCGGACAATATCCTGTTCGGTGTAATAGCGGTAATTAGTCCATTCGTCTTTTTTGCTGGGCTTTACCAATCCGATGCGGTCATAATGCCGCAGGGTTTCGCTGGTTGTATGGGCAGCCTTGGCAGCTTCTCCCACGGAAAAATATTTTTTCACTTTCCTATTTTCTCCTATTGACATTTGTGTTGCACAAAGGTTTATCCTTTATTTTAGCATAGGATATTGCGGAAAACAATATGCACGGCCATGCTGTTTAGGAGGAATCACAATGAAAAAAATCATATCCCTTGTACTGTGTTTTATATTAGGCAGTTTTGTTTTGGCAGGCTGCTCAAAGGGCAGCGAACCCTTTGAGGAAAAAAGCTATACATCGGATACACAGATCAACGAAATCAACCTTGACGTAGAGGATCGGGAGATCGAGGTGTCCTTATCCCCGGATGAACAAGTCCATATTCAATATGCTGAAAACAGCAAAGAGTATTACGAGATTTCCGTTTCTGACGATAAGGTGCTGACGATGACCAGTGCCAGCAATAAAGAGTGGACGGATTATATCGGGACAAAACCCGCCGCTGAAAACCGGAAAATCGTATTGCAGATCCCGGACGCGCTTTTGGAAAACCTGACGCTGTCCACCACAAATGAGAATATCACACTTCCGGCTTTGACGGTAACCGGAAGCATCAGCCTTTCTTCCAATGGAGGGAACATTGCCTTTGGAAACCTGGATGTAGGGAACACCCTGACCCTGAGTGCTAAAAACGGCAATATTTCCGGATCGATCGTCGGAGGTTATGATGATTTTTCCATTCAGTCCGAAATCAAAAAAGGGGACAGCAATCTGCCGGATCAGAAAGACGGCGGTGAAAAAGCACTGCATGTATCGTGCAATAACGGCGATGTTACTATCGAGTTTGTAAAATAATCCTTCTATGCCCGAAAGCCGTGGTTGGACGGTTTTCAGGCATCAAATAAACGGCGGTTTGAAAAAATCCTTTCAAACCGCCGTTTTGTTTTGGAACAAGGGGATCAGGGGAGGCGTGTGCTTTTAGAATATTTCCGCGAAAGCGCTGCCCCATTCCCTTTATTCTTTTTTCAGGGTAACGCACACCACCTGGGGACGGTTGAACACCCGGAAAGGGAACCGGCTGTTGCCAAGGCCCCGGCTGACGCACATGGTGCCGCCCTCCCAGGAATAAAGCCCGGCGGTATACTTGGGGAAAAGCCCCTGGTTGGGAGCATACAGCGCCCCGATCAAGGGGAGATACACCTGGCCGCCGTGGGCATGGCCGGAAAAAATCAAGGGGATTTTGCTGTGCTGATACAGATCCATCCAGTCGGGCCGGTGGGATAACAAAATCTGGAATGCCCCCTCCCGCTCTTTTTGCAGGCGGGAGAGCATCTCCCACCGCTCGGGCGGGGCGTCGTCCGATGGCTGTTCATACAGCTCGGTGGCAATGCACGCCAGCCCCAACAGGGCGATCTGACTGTCCCCCCGGGAGAGCAGCACCGAACGGTCGTCCAAATTAATTACATGCAGTTGATCTAGATATTTTTTTAACGTTTCGTATACTTTAGTCATGGCCTCGTGGTTACCGGATGCAAAATACACCGGCGCTGTTTCCACCGCCTGTCTAACAAAGCAAAGGGCAGGGGAAAGGGTGCTGGCCAGGGTGCGGCGCTTATCGATCAAATCGCCGGTGATAACGATGATATCCGGGGATGCTTTGCGCACTTTGTCCATCAGCCGCTTTTGGTCTTTGCCAAACCACTTGTTGTGCAGGTCGGACACCTGCACGATTCGGAAGCCGTCAAACTCCCGGGGCAGGGTGGGGAAGGCGGCGGTGAATTCTTTGAGCGTCACGTCGTTGTCCTGCCAGATTAAAAACAAAATTCCCAGAACCACTACCGCCGCCAGCAGGAGTATCACCCAGAGCATGTCCCGTCCTCCTTTTCCTCTTTTTTTGCCTCTTTATCCGGATAGCCCCAGCCGTCGATCCCCGCCCGGCGCATAGCGCCGAACAGCCGGAAGGTAAAACCGTGATCCTCCCGCTCCCGCTGGGCCAAAAAGGCCTTGGTCTTTTCCCGGGAGGTGTTGCCGTCCGCCGGGCAGACGCTTTTGACCACTGGGAGCTCCGCCCGGTTGGCCGCCCGGCGCACCTCTTTTTCCGGGGCGAACACCAAAGGTCTTATCATGGTGAGCTTTTTCCGGGACAGGTAGCTTTTGGGGGAAAAACAGCCGATACGTCCCTCGTTAAACAGGTTCATCACAAAAGTCTCCACCGCGTCGTCATAATGATGCCCCAAAGCAATCTTGTTGCAGCCTGCGGCCACCGCCGCGTCGTGAAGCGCCCCCCGGCGCAGCCGGGCGCAGAGGGAACAGGGATTCGGCTCTTTGCGCACGTCAAATACAATGGGCCCGATATCGGTGGGAATCAGCCGGTACTCCACCCCCAGGCGTTCACAAAGCTCCCGGATGGGTTCGTAGTTCCCCGGAACGCCGCCGAACTGGGGATCCAGGGTGATGGCCACAAGCTGATAATCGATGCCGATAAACCGGCGGAGCATACTAAGCCCTGTGAGCAGGACCACCGAATCCTTGCCGCCGGATACCCCCACCCCGATCTTATCGCCATCCTGGATCAAATCAAACTCCTGGATGGCTTTTCGCATATAGCCCAGTATTTTCTGCATGAACGGCGTCTCCTTTTATACGACTTTATACCTTTATACTAATATTGCCTTGCTGCCTTCTCCTACGAGGAGACCCTCTTGACAGAGCGCGGTGGCCCGGCTTGAGCCGGGTCGGATGAGGTGGATTTTCAGCAGCAGTTCACCGAGAGTAGTCACTGCTTTCATTCCAAATCACCACACCACCGCCTGCGGCGGAGCCTCTCCTCAAGGAGAGGCCTTTGGGTTTAGAGCACTCTCTATACTATATATAATGTAAGAGCTCGAAAGGTCATGGTTTTGATAAAAGATACCGCCCTTTATTATACCGGATTATGCCAGGCAGCGCAACGGTTGGCAAAACGCCCGCTGATTTTCCGAGGGCCAGCGGGAAATTATTTCGCCTGTTTTTCGTTGTCAGCAGGATGGCGCAGGTCGGACAGCCCCAAAATATAATCCGTGCTTGTCTGATAGAATTCTGCCAGTTTAATAAGCGCCCAAACCGGAAGCTCATAAATTCCTTTTTCATACCGCCGGTAAACTTCCCGCTTGCAGTTTAAAACCTGGGCAATTTCTTCTTGGGTTTTATCCGCATCAATTCTTAAATCTTCTAATCGCCGAAAATACATTTTCCGTCACCTCATTTTGATGCTACTATTTTGTTGCATCAAAACGTGGGATATGCTACAATATTGTTGCAAATAAAAGGAGGTAGGAAAGGATGGAATTCTATCAGGAAGTCATCGCCAATCTATTAAGCCGGGAACAGGTGCAGATTGTGTTTCCAAACGTTACCCAAGACCCGAACGCTATGGTAGAGATGACATGCTATCAAGCCCTAAAAAAGATCAAAGCTGTTTTAGAGGACGAAACGCTGGATGACCCAACATGCTTTGTGAAGATTGAAAAAATCATCGAAGCGTTGGAGGATATCGGAAGCGGAGCAAGAAACCGGCATGACTTTGGTTGATGTATAGCCTCTTGGGGCACCCCCCAAGAGGCTATATCCTTAATTCCCCCCAATCCGACCCCAAAAATAAAAACGAAATGATAAACGAGAAACAGAGAGAAAACGAGCATTTTAAAGTGATTTAAAGAGAAAAAGAGATGTAAATTAAAAAAAACGCAAAAAAGCTCTTGACACCTGCTTTTGCCTTTTATATAATAGGCTTTGCGACGAAATCCGATAACGGTCATTCGTAAAAATATTACTGGAGGTAACACCTATGTCAACTACAATGCCAAAGGTTGCGGAAATCGACCGCAAATGGTATGTGCTGGACGCAGCGGGCAAACCGCTGGGACGTGTTGCGGCGAAAGCGGCTCACATCCTGCGCGGCAAACATAAACCCAGCTTTACCCCTCATGTGGACTGCGGCGATCATGTAATCATCATCAACTGCGGCAAAGCGGTTCTCACCGGCAACAAGCTGCACAAAAAAGTTTATCGTTGGCACACCGGCTGGATCGGCGGTTTAAAAGAGATCAGCTACGACAAGCTGATGAAGGAAAACCCCGAAAAAGCGATGATGCTGGCGGTGGGCGGCATGCTGCCCGACACCGTGATCGGCCGTAATTCCTTAAAACGCCTGCGCGTTTATAAGGGCGCGGAGCACAACAACGCGGCGCAGAAGCCCGAAGTTTACGAGTTTTAAGGAAGGAGGAAATAAGACATGTACGATTCCAAACCGTTTTTCTATGGAACCGGCCGGCGGAAAAGCTCTGTAGCGCGGGTGCGCGTCTATGCCGGAACCGGTAAGATCACCATCAACAACCGTGACATCGACGATTATTTCGGCCTGGAGACCTTAAAGCTCATCGTCCGCCAGCCCTTAAACCTGACGGATACCGCCGGTAAATTCGACATCGTCTGCACCGTTGCAGGCGGCGGCGTCACCGGCCAGGCGGGTGCTATCCGCCACGGCCTTTCCCGCGCGCTGCTCCAGTACAACGAGGAGCTTCGTCCCGCGCTGAAGAAAGCCGGCTTCTTGACCCGTGACCCGAGAATGAAAGAGCGTAAGAAGTACGGCCTCAAGGCTGCCCGTCGCGCGCCTCAGTTCTCCAAGAGATAACAGGCCCGACAAACCAATTCAAAAATGCTCAAAAAGCCCGGAACCATGCGGTTTTCCGGGCTTTTTCCTTTCC
>CALXBH010000040.1 GCA_944386475.1 uncultured Clostridia bacterium
TTTCAAAATTCCACAGAGGCAGGGCTTAGGTTGGTGTTGCCTTTTTGCTGCCTGCATTCCACTTCTTGCGCCTTTTTGCTCATTTTTTCTTGCATCACCCTCTTGACTTAATACCATTGGACTTTACAAAAGGCAGTGGAGTTACGTATTATCTTTTTGAGTAGCCTGCGGAAATTCTTTGCACGGGACATTATCCTGATGGATGATAGAAAAAAGGCACAGTCATTTAGACTGTGCCTTTTTGGAGCTGCTAACCAGATTCGAACTGGTGACCTCGTCCTTACCAAGGACGTGCTCTGCCTGCTGAGCCATAGCAGCATAATTGTGAAACTAAACTCTTGAAACAGCTTTTTTATTATACTATGGGTTTGCAAAAAAGTCAACTGTTTTTTTGACTTTTTTGCAAAATTCCCCACAGGTTTTAAAAGAGCGGGCTATGAAAGCTCAATATTCGCCGCTTTAAGGCCTTTTTTCACTAAATAGCACAGCGGAATTGACAGAAGCACGGCCAGTATGGCGTTTACCAGGGAAATCAGTGCAGAGCTTCCCATTTCCACCAGTGCCACCTCCACGGCGATTTTTTGGAACCATATGCCGGTTAAAAAGACTTTTCCAAGGTGCAGAACCATATACGCTACCGAACCGGCGATCCCGCCTAGAATGTTAAAGCCGAGCTTTTCACTTTTTCGTCCGCCCGCATGGGAAATGATGCCGCACAAAAATCCCATCATAAATTTAAACACCAATGTAAACGGTGCCGAAGCGATATAAAGAGGATTAAACAAATCAAATAAAAACGAGCCGATTCCGGCTGCCGCACCGCCATACAGCCCGCCCAGCAGCAGGCCGGATAGCAGGCACATCACATTCCCCAGGTGAATTCTGGTATCCAATAACGGATTGGGAATGGGGAAAGATAGAAAAGAAAAAACGAATACAAGCGCCGCCATTAAGCCGGTGAACACCAGTTTAATGATCCGTTGATTATTTTCCTGCATACTGTAACGCCGCATATTGAAACATCCCTTTTATTGATAAAATATAATCCTCAAAATTTTAAAGCGGTTCATATCCCTTCAGGGAATGCTGCTGAGTGAGCCAGGGAAGGCATCGCTCCAGCATAACGCCGTACCGGGGATCCGTTCCGTAACTGTAGGTGGTTTTAATGGCGTATTCCAAAAACCGCGTAGCCCGTTCCATAGCGATAGGAAGGCTGTCGCCTGTCAGCAGGGCGCCCACAGCCACACTGGCGTAGATATCGCCGGTGCCGGGATAGGACACCGGCACATAATCGCAGGCGACACGCCAAAAAGCGCCGCGGTTATCATCATAGCCCAAGTTGCTGATGGTTCCGTCTGCCAAAGGCACGCCGGTAATCAGCACATATTTGGGGCCGAGTCCTGCCAGCCGCACCAGCCAGCTTTTCGCCTGGGCATGAGAAAGAGGCTCCGCGGGATATTCCTCCTTTAACAGAATGGCCGCCTCAGTGAGATTAGGGGTAATTAAATCCGCTTCCCGGACCAGCTCTTCCATACGGGAGCAAAGCTCCGGCGTATAGGTGCGGTAAGGTTTTCCGTGATCGCCCATCACCGGGTCAACAACAGCCAGCGCATCCGGGTACTGATGGATAAATGTCCGGCAGTAGCCGATTTGATCGCTGGACCCCAAAAACCCGCTGTAAATACAGTCAAAGGAGATAGAAAGGCTGTGATAATGCTCCAGCGTAGGGAGAATATAATCGCTTAAATCGCGAAAAACCACCTCGCCCAAACCGCCCGTATGGGTGGAGAGCACCGCGGTGGGCACAGGACATACCTGAAGCCCCATTACCGACATGGCCGGCAGGATCACCGAAAGGGAACAGCGTCCGAACCCTGATAAATCGTGGATGGCCGCTACCCGTGCTGGCTCAGGCTGCATACGCCCACGCTCCTTTCCAAGTTAGCTGTCATAGATTTTTATTATACCTTTTTTTGTGAAAAAATGCAACTATACCGGGAAAATGCTTCATAAGGATGGCAAAAACTTTCACTGATGGACAGCGGACCACTGGAGACACTAATAACAAATCCAAAAAAGAAAGGGTGAAGCAGATGAACCGTACTGTCAGCAATGTGGTGAAAGGCGTTGCGGTGGGGATGGCGGTAGGAGCCGCCACCTATGCGCTGACCAGCACCAGGAAGAAAAAAGCAAAAGCGTTTAAAAAATCCGCCGGAAAAGCCATGAAAAACGTAGGTCACATGATCGACAACGTGGCGACCATGATGAAATAACGCCTGGATGATAAAAAACGGCGACAGACAAAAATCCCTCCATATGGTCGCCACTTATAAGACTCATAAAATTGGTTTTGGGAAACGGCGCAGCTTTGACTGCGCCGTTTTTCTGTGCTGCTTATAGGATGATGCTTAGCCGGTGAAAACAGCAGGTATGCCTTAAACAACATCTCCTTACAGGCAAGGGCCGGAAAGAAAGGGCAGATAGCCCTTACTATTCTTAAAAACGGAGCAAAAGTTTCTTTAACGGCCATCATCAGAGCCTTGGGCATATGATAAACCAAGGGCTGCCATGGCCCGAGTTTTGTGAAGGAGATTATATTATGGGTTTAAATACTTCGAATAAGCTAATCAGCACAGATCAAATTGACTGTGATGGTTCTTTAAAAGTAACGATTGCGCTGGCCGCTTCGCCGGATATCAGCAGCAATCCCACGGATATCGTACTGGTTCTCGACCGTTCCGGCAGTATGGCGGGAAGCCCGTTGGCCAATTTGAAAAACGGGGCGAAAAAATTCATCGACATCATTGACGAGGCCACCGACAGCTCCCAGGATGGAAACATCGGTTCGGGAAGCCGGATCGGCATTGTCAGCTTTGCCAGCACCGCTGTGCAGGATACAGCGCTTATTACCTCGGTGGATACGCTGAAGGCCGCCGTGGACAGCTTGACCGCAGGGGGTTCCACCAACCACGCCGACGCGTTTACCAAGGCGGTGGAGTTGTTTGACCCGGCTTCCACCAACGCCAAGGTGATCGTCATGTTCACAGACGGCAAGACAACCGCGGGCCCCGATCCCAATCCGATAGCGGCGGCTGCCAGAGCGGCGGGGATCATTATTTACTGCATCGGCCTGGTAGGGGCGGATGGGATTGATCCCACTGTGCTCAACGAGTGGGCCACCGATCCTGATTCTTCCCATGTGGCGATCACGCCGGACGACGGGGATTTGGAAGACCTGTTTGCCGACCTGGCCGAAAACATCTCCAAGCCGGGAGCCACCGACATTGTGATTGATGAGGTGCTGAATCCCGAATTTGTCATCACCGGCATTTTAACGCCGACCAAAGGCACTGCCGCCAAAATCAATGACACCACGTTACAATGGAAGATCGACGAGTTGGGCACCACCTCCAACGAGGGCGCAACCTTGGAGTTCTTTATTCAGCATGTGGCGGGTACGCCGGGAACCAAGCTTGTCAACCAGTCGATCACCTATACGGACAATGAAAACAACCAGGCGACCTTCCAGACGCCGTCTGTACAGGTGGACTGCGGCATTGTTGTGAATCCGGAGCCCTGCCCGATCCCGGTTAACGTCACCATCGAAGGCTGCCAGGACTCGCTGGTATACGACGTGGGCAACATTTATCTGGAATCTTTAGGACGGATTTTACAGCTGGACATCAACCTGAAAAACATCTGTCCCGGCAAGCGCGTAGCGCTGGGCGTTATCCTGACCGAGGTAGATCAGCAGGGGAATGAATACGAACGGGGCATGAAAACCATCACAGTTCCGGCCCATTACTCCTCTGGCTGCCGGGATGTACTGGTAAAATGCATCAAGTTTGTCCTGCCGGAGGATCTGGACGTATCTTCGGGGAATGCCGGAGGCATCTGCAATGCCAGAAACTTTAAGGTGCGGGCATTTGCCCACAACATCGATTTTGATTTCCGGTGCTGTGACCTAATCGTATGACCGGCTTTTCAAACAGCCGCAGCCCAGACAAAAAAGAAAGTTAAAAGCAAAACCGCAGGCGTTTTAAGCGCCTGCGGTTTTTTATTATACAAACAGAAAAATAAAAAACACCCAGTCACAAACCGGGCGCAAATTGAACTTATTTTTCGTAGAGTTACACACTCCAAGTTTTGCTTTACAGGCGGTCGCCTCTGCAAATCGGGAAAACCGGCGGAAAACCCCTTAAAATAAGGGCTTTTCATAGAGTTACACACTCCAAGAACGAGCGTAACTATCTATCTTATGTTTTATTGTAGCAGATTGGGGCCAAAAAAGCAATAATCCCAGGTTAATTTTTTCATAAATTTTTCATCCATTGGTTATTTATGGTTGATTTTAACTAACAAAAAAGAAAAAACGGTAAAAATAAGCCGTCAAATTTTCCGTCTGCTTTCCGCGCATCAAGCGGAGACTTGCATTGCATTATCCCATGAGCGCAACGCGCGAATGGGATAATCGGCCATAGGGCGGAAGCGAACATTGTGAGCGAATCGTCCCGGCCGTAAGAATAACCTATAACAAGGAAAGGACGTATTTTTACATGGCGAAAAAAGGAAACAACATCTACAAACGAAAGGACAACCGATGGGAGGGGCGGTATATCAAAGGCTATACGCTGGCCGGCAGAATACAATATGGATATGTATACGGGAAAAGCTATCGGGAAACCCGGGAAAAGCAGCTTAAGGCACAGACGGCGCTGGCAAGCTGTCAGACACCCCCAAAACCCGGCAAAAAAACTTTTGGGGATTATTGCGATGAATGGTTGATCCTAAATCGCAGCCGGGTAAAGCCTGCTACCTATGTAAAATATTATAACATCGTCAACAACCATATCAAGCCCTTGGTAGGGGAGTGCCTTCCCCAGGCGTTTAACCAGGTATTTATTGAAACATTCAGCCACCGGCTGTTAACAGAAGGCTCCTTAAAGACGCCGAAGGGGCTTTCTCCCAAAACGGTGCGGGACATCCTGATGGTTTTGCATGGGGTGTTAAAGTATATTAAACGGGAGACGGGAGATGGCACTTCCGGGATCGAAATTGTCTATCCAAAAGAGGAAAAAAAGGAGATGCGGGTGCTGACAAAAGAGGAACAAAGCCGCTTTGTCCGGTATCTTTTGTCCGAAATGGACAGCTGTAAATTCGGCGTGCTGCTGGCGTTGCTGACAGGGATGCGGATCGGGGAGGTCTGCGCGCTGCGGTGGCGGGACATCTCAATAAATGATAAAACCGTCCAGGTGGAAGGGACGATGCAAAGGCTTCAAACCCTGGATGGGGCGGCGCAAAAGACCTCGGTGGTGGTAGGTTCCCCAAAAAGCGAAACCTCCAAACGGGTGATTCCGCTGACTGATGAGGCCGCCGCTCTTTGCAGCCAGATGAAGCCGGAAACTCCAGACGCTTTTGTGCTCACCGGCGTGCCCGGCCATTTTATGGAGCCGCGGGCGTTGCAGTACCGCCTGGCCAAATACACCAAGGCGTGCGGCCTTGAACAGGTGAACTTCCACGCGCTGCGGCACACCTTTGCCACCCGCTGTGTGGAGGTGGATTTTGAGATCAAGTCTTTAAGCGAGATTTTAGGGCATTCCACCGTCAAGGTGACGCTGGACCGGTATGTCCATCCCTCGATGGAATTAAAACGGGAAAATATGAAAAAGCTCCCGGCCATTGGATTTTAATAAAAACCGCCAATAAGCCGTCACAAATAGCCGTCAAAGGGGAGAAAATTCCTCCCTTCTGGCGGCTGTTTCTATCTATGTAATGGAGTGTGTAACTCTACGAAGGAAAAACGACGTGAAAATGGAAGAAAAGTGAGGCTGTATGCAAACAGAATGGACATTGATGGAGGAACATAAAAAGCAGCTTTGCCAGACTGGCGCCGCCCATCTTCGGATCATGCGGGCCTATTTGGACTGGTCCCAGAGCAAGCTGGCCAGTTGCGTGGGCACCACCAGAAAACATATATCCGAAATTGAAAACGGGAGAGCGGCCCTTTCCTGGACGTTGTTTTTAGCATTGGCGGTGGTGTTTGCCCTTAATCCGGAAACACGGGAGTTCTCGGTTTTCAGACAGATGGCAGATCCGCAGGCCCTTTTGGTTTTATCCAACGGCAGGCATGAGCGGGACGAGCTGTTCCAGGGCCTGGAGAACAGTGAAAAAGCGGTTGCTTCAAAGAGAAATGGCGCAGGAGAAGACAAATCATGACAATGCCCAAAAAAGTAAAGCGGATTTGGAATATTGCGTCCACCGTTATCGTGATTTTGGTCGTCATCATCGCGGTGCTGCTGGTGGGACTGCGGGTGTTTGGACTGCAAACTTATACGGTGCTATCCGGCTCTATGGAACCGACCTATCACACCGGCGCGCTTTTGTACGTCAAAGAGGTAGAACCCGAGGAAGTCGAGGTAGGCGACCCCATAACCTTTGTGCTCAACGAGGATTTGGTGGTGGCTACCCACCGCGTTATTGATATCGACGAGGAAAATCAGCATTTTTACACCCAAGGCGACGCCAACGAAGCGCCGGATGGAGCGCCGGTGCATTTTGAAAACCTCATCGGCGTCCCGGTGTTTTCCATCCCTTATCTCGGCTATGTGGCCAATTTTATCCAAAAGCCTCCGGGGCTGTATATCACCATTGCCGCCGGAGCTGTGTTTTTGCTCTTGTTATTCCTGCCGGATCTTTTAAAAAAGACAGAGAAAGCTCCCGCCGGCAAGGCGGAGTCCGGTGAGGATCCAAACCCGTAAATACCGCTTGCAAAGCGTTATTTAAATACGTGGGAAAGGAGGCGGACAAGTGATGAAAAAGAAAATACTCATCCCTGCGTTGGCGGCGGTGCTGGCGATTAGCTGTGTGATCGGTGGGACGATTGCCTGGCTGACCGACAAAACCGAAACCATTGACAACACCTTTACAGTGGGCGACATCAATATTAATCTCGCGGAAACCACAAAAGAATACAAGATGGTTCCCGGCTGCACCATTGATAAAGATCCCAAGGTAACGGTGGAAGCAAACAGCGAAAAAAGCTATGTGTTTGTCAAAGTGGAGGAATCCTCGAATTTCGATGACTTCATGACCTATGCTATGGCGGAAGGCTGGAGAGAGCTTACTGAAGGCTCCGGCGTTTATTATCGCGTAGTCGATACAAGCGCGGAGGCTCAGATATTCCCTGTGCTGGACGGCGATAAGGTAACGGTGAAAAAAGAGGTCACCAAAAAGGATCTGAATGCTTTAGTCACAGAGACTTATCCCAAGCTGTCGTTTACCGCCTATGCCGTGCAGTACTTTAACGGCGAGGACAGTACCGGTCAAACCCATTTCACCCCTGAAGAAGCCTGGGCGCAGGTCAATCCTGAACCTGCCCCGTAAACCCATGTCTTTATTGTAGGCGAAAACCGGCGTAATATTCCCTTCCATTTTACCCGGCCGGAAAAAATATCGCAAAAAAAATTAAAAAGGAGTATGTATCATGAACACCAAAAAGAAAATCCTGTCTGTGGGCTTAGCGGCCTCTCTGGCGGCCATCGCGGTCGTCGGTTCCTCTCTGGCGTATTTCACCGATAAGGACTACAAAGACAACACCTTCACCATCGGTAATGTAGGCATCGTTCTGACCGAACCCAAATGGGATACAGAGGGTGCAGCGGAAGCTATAGACATGTATCCCGGTGAGGCAGTTGCCAAAGATCCTACTGTTACAAATGATGGTAAAAACCCCGCTTTTGTCCGTGTGAAAGTAACTGGTTTGACGGAAAATAACCTCAGATACCGCACCGATTATCAGCTGGACAAATTGGGCGACAACTGGGAGTACAATGCGGCTGACGGGTATTTTTATTATACAGAAGTACTCGAACCCGGACTATCCACTGACGCGCTGTTTGACCAGATTTATCTCTGGGAAGGCGTAGAAAATGATACGAACGGTGCTCTGAGACATGTTGAAGTTACCGCCGAAGCGATTCAGGCCCAGGGCGCTGCTGTGCAGTGGTCTCGCGTTGAGGCAATGGACATGGAAGAAATCGCTGCTTGGTTTAACACCCATGTACAGATTCCTTACGGTGCGTAATTTTCCATTACATATCCAGTAAAGCGTTTTACCCTGTCCCCCATTGGGGGCAGGGTATCCGCAGGCGGTTCGATGGAGCAGTAAGCCGGACTGTCTGCGGATGCCCTGCCTGATACGGCGGGCGAAAAATCCAAAGCAAAATAAAAACAGCGAGGAGTGGATACACCATGAAGAGAAAACTGCTGGCGGGTGCGCTGATGGCGATCTGCCTGTCGGTTGCCGCCTATGGCACGGTGGCCTACTTTACGGCAGAAGATACAGCGCAAAACGTTATCACCGCCGGAAATATCCAGATTTCGTTGGAGGAAACAGCCATTCCCTCGGATGGCGGCGATCCCGTCCCCTTTGAGGACGTGACCGGCGTGATGCCGGGAGCAGAGGTTTCCAAAATCGTACAGGTAGAAAACACCGGCGACAATACAGCCTTTGTCCGCATTAGGCTGGAAAAGGAGATCCTTTTGGCCGATGGGGTGGAAGGGGAACCGGACGCCGGTTTGGTGACCATGGACATTAACACCCAGCACTGGACGGAGCAGGAAGGCTATTATTATTACAATAAGCCTCTGGCCGCCGGGGAGACCACCGAGCCGCTGTTTACGGCTGTGAGCTTCTCCAAGGACATGGGCGATCTGTATCAAAACAGCCAGGCGGCCATCACCGCTTATGCCGGCGCCACCCAGGCGGACAACAACGGTGAAAGCGCCCTTCAGGCGGCGGGCTGGCCGGCGGAATAAGGGGGAACTAGCAGATGAAAAAGAAATTACTCTCCCTTTTGCTGGCGCTTTCGGTAACGGCGGCGGTAGCCGTGCCTTCCGCCCCGGCTCTGGCCGAGGGGAGCGGGAATGTCCCCGCGGTGCCTCTTTTAGCCGACGACAACGGGCTGGAACTGAGAAAAACCGCTAAAGTCAACACCACCGGCGGCTATGACATCACGTTAGAGTCCTGGACGACGGGCAACATCAAACCCCTGGATATCATTTTGGTGTTGGATCAGTCGGACTCCATGCGAGATAGAAATCTTCAAGATGCCATGAAAAGTGCGGCCAACAATTTTATTGATGCGGTGGCCGGACAATATTCAGACACCTATAACCATCGTATTCGGGTGCTTCCTTATGGCGATAATCCGGACGACCAGAAAACCGGATGGGTATCTGTAGATACAGCTGGTACTGCGGCTTTGCATAATGCTGTTAACGGCTTGGCAACGCCTGAACGAAATGCGGAACGGGATATCGGAACGGCGATGGAGCGTGCAAATTCGCTGATGGATGATATTTCCACCCCGGAACGGCAGCAGGTTGCCATTTTGTTTACCTCCGGGTTGCCTGCTGAAGGCGGTTCTGATCAATTCCAAGAGGGTAATGCAAACAGGGCGATTGCCGCCTCCAAAGCCATGAAGGACAGAGGGGCATTGGTGTACGCTGTTGGTATTTTTAATGGGGCTAACCCCAATGAATTGCATGGAAGCTCCGGTTTCCATCATAATTCAAATGGAACGCCAGGAAGCCATTGGTGTGAATATCTTGGGACTGATAGCCCTTTTCCGAGAGATATTTCTGCCAACAATCGTTTTTTAAACTATTTATCCAGCAATTCCAGCGATGCACAAAATCTGGGTTTGCGTGCAGATAGTTGGTGGGGTTCAGGACATATCGGCGGTTATTATGGCTGGGAAATTGCACGAAATTGGAGCTGTGATACCAATCAGGGCTATTATTTAGCTGCCAGCGATGCCAGTGCACTGGACGGCTTGTTTAAAAGCATTCTGGATAACATCCAGCAAGCGGATATTGATTTGGGCGCAGATACGGAAATCCGGGATGTGGTCAGCGAGTATTTCACCATTCAGGGGAATATTGCCTGCTCCGCCGTGCCCTTTAACGGAACATCCTTTGAAGAAACTGGAAGCACACCCTCTGGCGTGACAGCATCAGTGGATGGCAACAACATCACGGTCACCGGCTTTGACTTTAACGGCAATTATGTCTCGCAAGCGCTGAAAGCCGACGGTACTTATGGATGTAAACTGGTGATTACGTTTACCGTACAGTGTGCGCCGGGCTTTATGGGCGGCAATAACGTCCCCACCAATGGCGAAACCTCCGGCGTGTACGACAGGACGGATGAGCTGGTGGAGGCTTTTGAGGTTCCCACGGTGAACGTGCCGATTGCCTATGACTTCACCACTAGCAGTCAGACAATCTTCCTGGGAGAGGAAGCCAGCGATCTGGCGGAGCGTGTGACCCATGTTAACCCCTACACCCCCAACGGGACCAATAATGCTTTTGTCACGATCACCTATGAGCTGAAGGGGCCCGATGATACGACGGTTGGAACCTATACTGTCAATCCCCGCGAGACCGCTGGTACATGGAATTGGTACGAAAACGACAATACCCCTGCCCTGACCGAGGATACTAACTATACCGTCACCTGCACCGTATCGCCGTCGAAAACGGTAGAGGGCGGTGTCGGTAACTGGACGGACGATAAATCATTTGTTATTAAAGTGCTGTCCGGTGAACTGACGATTACCAAACAAGGCGGCGCGGCTGACGAAACCTATATCTTTAACATCTACAAAGACGGCGGCGAAACCCCGTATATGACGGTTACCACCGGCGGAAATGAGTCGGTAACCATCACCAGGCTGCCCAAAGGAAAATACCGGGTGGAGGAAGACACAACCTGGTCCTGGCGGTATGATCCGGCGTTTGTGGGTAGTAACGAGGTAACGATTAACAAGGATAATCTTTCCGGTTCTGTCACCTGCACCAATACGAAGACGGAAAATCAGTGGCTGAACGGTTATGCCGGTGCTGTCAATGAATATACCGCGGAAGGAGGGGCGAACTAATGCCGTACAAAGAAACGCATGGAAAAACCAGAAAGGTAAAAAAACGCCCCTTTATAAAAAAAGCGGCTGTGGTGTGCGCTGTCCTGGTCCTGGCGGTAGCCGGAGTAACCGGCGGCACAGCGGCCTGGCTTTTCACCCAGACTGACCAGGTTGTAAACACCTTTGATCCCAGTCATGTCTCCTGCGAGGTGGAGGAAACGTTTAACCCCAATACCGGCATCAAAGAGAATGTACAGGTGAAAAACACCTCGGACATTTCAGCGTACATCCGCGTCCGGCTGGTAAGCTACCAGAAGGACGGGGAGAAGATTGTCGCCGGAGAAAGCGAGATTCCAGACTTTGAAGTCCCCAGTACATGGGTGCAAATCGGCGACTATTACTACTGCAAAGCACCGGTTCCGGCGGGAGGAACAACGCCTGTCCTGATTGATCGTTGCGAGCTTACAAAAGGCCAGGTGCTGGAGGTTTTGGCAGAAGCCATTCAAAGCGAGCCGGATGAAGCCGTGGAAACTTCCTGGGGCGTGACGGTTGACGATCGAACCAACGAGATTCAACCCGCAGCCAACGGAATAGCGGAATAAGGGGGATGATGAGATGAAAAAAACAGTCAAACGCATCGTTTCCCTTTTGCTGGGATTAACTTCAGCTGTGTGCCTGACCGCTTCGGGAATGGCGGCGGACGCCTCGGTTACCTATGACGGCAACGCCCGGGAATTTATCTTTGCGCCGGGAAGCGACGAATCGCCTACCGACCTGTTCGATAACTTTAAAGGCGTAATGCCGGGAGATTCCCTGACCCAAACGGTTACCGTAAAAAACAATGCCGAAAACGGGGTGAAGGTAAAGATTTATCTGCGTTCCAAGGGCGCGCAAGAAGGTTCGGAGGAATTTTTGTCCCAGATGAACCTGACGGTTAACGCTCAGGGGGATTCCCCGCTGTTTTCCGCGCCCGCTGATGAGACGGACGGGCTTAGCGATTGGGTGTGTCTGGGAACCTTTTACTCCGGCGCTTCGACAGATTTAAACCTGACCTTGGACGTGCCCGAGACGATGGGAAATGATTTTCAAGACGCCATCGGCCGTCTGAACTGGGAGTTTAAAGTAGAGGAACTCCCCATAGAGCCTACGGATCCCAAGCCGCCTCAAACAGGGGATATTTCCCTTGGCTTGTTTGCAGGCGCGGCTGTTTTAAGCCTGGGACTCATGGCAGTGCTGCTGCTGAAAAAGCGCGGACAAAACACTATTTCTCGCTAACTTCTATTTATTTGTTTTTTTCCTACCCTCCGCAGCAGCCCGGCCGTCGTTAAAAAACGGCCGGGCTGCTGCCCTATCCTAACAGGCAGGTGCAGCCAGAATGAAAAAACAAACAACAATCGAATATCCAGATGTTTCCATGACGCCGAAGCAGATCGAGGATTTCTTAAAGGCGCTCCAGAAAAAGGGACGGCAAACAAGCACGGTGGAAAGCTACCGGCGCAGCTTGCATGCCTTGTATCAAGCGCTTCCCGAGGAAAAGGAGCTTTCCCGCCGGTTTTTTGCCGGCTGGCAAAAGAGCCTGACCGAACAGGGGGACTCTGTTCGGACGGTCAATGCCAAAACAGCGGCGGTCAACAGCTTTTTAGCCTACCTTGGCCGCCGGGAGCTGCAGCTGCAGCCCCTGCCGCTGCCGGAGGATGTTCAGCCGGAACTGACCCGGGCGGAATATCTGCGGCTGCTTCAGATGGCAAAAGCCATGAAAAAAGAGCGCACCTATCTGCTGATTAAGCTCATCGCCTGTACCGGCGCTTCGGTACAGGATGTCGCTTATGTGACGATGGAAGCTCTTGCCGATGGACAGGCAGTGGTTTTTACTCCTGGCGGCAGCCTGTATATTTTTCCCACCCTGCAAAAGGAACTGCTTTGCTATGCAAAACGCCAGGGAATCCGCCGGGGGCCGCTGTTTTTGACCAGAAAGGGTTCTCCCATCGACCGGAGCAACATCACCAGAAGCATTAAATGCCTGTGCAAAGACGCCAAAGTGCCCGAGGAAAAGGCGACGCCTTTGTGCCTGCGCAAGCTGTATCAATCCACCTATGCCGGAATACGGGAAAACATGGATATTTTGGTGGAGCAGGCGTACACAAAGCTTTTGGAAAAAGAAGAACGGAGCATTGGCTGGGAGGTGTAAAGGCAATTTCTTGTCTAAAAAAGGCGCACCGCGCTATCCATATATACGAAAAAGGGCTGTTGCATTATAATGCAGCAGCCCTTTTTAAACGGGTTTTACCGCTAAGGAACGCAGTTAAACTTTTTCGGGAATCCTCATAAATCGACAAAATCCCCCTTTTTACCGTGCTACAGTAAAAGAAAAGGAGGGTGAAAAATGAAACGATTATTAGGGCTTTTTATAGCGGCGGCTGTTTTTTTGTCCTGCTCCGGATGCTTGGCAGACGAGGGAAATAACGTTAGCTCCGCTGGGTTTTCTGTATCCGCATCTTCCGAAGGTAGAGAGCAAAGCAGCGACGTTATTTCGGAAAACGCGGCTTCGGTCTTTATATCTTCAGAAACAACGGCGCCGCCAAGCTCCGAAGCAGGGGCAGAGCGGCAAAGCTCTGCTCCGTTAAACTCCACACCGGGGAAGACGCCGGCGGTAAGCCAGTCGGACAACGGTGGGGGAAAAACTTCCTCTGTACGGGAAACCGGCGGCAATACCGTCTCACAAACGCCTGCGCCGGCATCCTCTGGGGACGCGGCGGTTTCCAGTGAGCCGATTTCACAGATGGTTTGGATTTCGGAGCATGGTACCAAATATCACCGCAACTCCCGGTGCAGCAATATGAAAAATCCCTGGCAGGTCACCAAAGAACAGGCGGTTTCCCAGGGGAGGGAACCCTGCAAAAAGTGCTATGGGAGATAAAAAATCCATGGATAAAACGCGGCTGTAAACAAACCGCCCGGCAACTTCTGCAAGAAGCTGCCGGGCGGTTTAAACGATACTATAAAATCCCCGAAATATCACAGACGTCTGCTAAAAAAACATACAAAGGGGAAAATTTGTTGGCGATATAGTTGGCGCTGTTGGATTTTAAGACGCCATTGGCTTGGGGATCGTTTTGCAGGGGGATTTTTAAGGTGACGACGGTGCCTTTGTTTTCCTCGCTGGACAGGTACACATTTCCTTTATGAGCCTGCGCCACCAGCTTGACGATGGGAAGGCCAAGGCCTAAGCCGGAATACAGCGATCCGTTGGGATCATGAGAGAAAAAGGGCTCAAATATATGGGGAAGATGCTCCGAGGGGATACCCACCCCGTGATCGGATACGGTCAATACAAAATTAGCCCGTTGTTTTTCCAGGGTGACGGTGACTTCGTTGCCGGGGCTGGAATAGGCACAGGAGTTGGAGATTAGGTTCATAAAAGCCAGCAGAAATTTTTCTTCATCGATCATTGAGATCAAAGGCTCCGCCGTGATGTGGTAGTGGAACTCCAGCTCGGTGTTGCGCAGCAGGATCTGGACGGAATGGCAGATATCCTGAAACAATAAATTCAGGTTTACCCGGCGGAACTGAAAATTTTCCGTGTGAAAGGAAAGCTTTCCATACTCGGTTAAGTTGATGGTGGCCTTCATCATTTTATAGCTGTATTGGGCGATCTGCTTGACGTACCGGACGGTTTCATATTGTTCCTGGGCCTCCAGGGTGCGGGCGATGGGATCTAAAAGGTTAAAGATGCGAAACAGCGGCGAACGGTACTGCCCGGAAATCGACGTTAGACAGCGTTCAGGCATCACAGCGCAGGAGGGAGCCGGAAGGTTATCGGTTTTTTCTTGCTCCTGATGGAGGTAACACAGATAATAGCAGATGTCTTTGGTACACAAAGGGAAAAGGAAAAGACGTTTAAATTCTCCCGCAGCCTGGGTTGGCGCCAGAGAAATATCCTGGCACTTGTCTGCGTTTTCCCACGCGGAAGAGGTTGCTGGAAACGCGGTGCGCATGTCCTGGCCGATCGCTATATTGGGAAAAAAGTGCATGAAAGCGGTATTGCGCCAGACGACTTTCCACTGGGAGTCACAGCAAAACACAGGTGTTGCCGAGTCTTTATAAAGCCCCTCAATGACGGGCAGGATATGATTTTGGTTCACTGGGAATCCCCCTTTTTGGTGGCGCCTACAGGCGGCGTCATCACTTTCCAGCAAAATGCCACCAATATTTTTTCTCTATAGCCGGCATATATTCATACGTTATGCACATACGCAGCTATGCGTATATTATAGTTTACAGTTCGACAAAAGTAAAGAAAATTCGACAAAATTCGACAATGTGAAAGCGGTAAGCAAACTCTATGCAAGGAATTTTGTTGCATATATGGAGAAAGGAGTGTAGAAAAATTTTGCGTTTCATACAGGCGCAGACAACAGAAAAACCCATGTTCTATGCCGTGGAATTTAAAATAATCATAAAAATTTCGTTAATTTTGTAACAGGCCCTTGTGTATTTTTAAAATATGGTATAAAATAGGAGAAGAATAAAAATTTGGAGGTATCCTGTTATGGCAATCAAAGTTGGCATTAATGGCTTCGGCCGCATTGGTCGTCTGGTTTTCCGTGCGGGTCTGGATGATCCGGAGATCGAGTTCGTTGGCATCAACGATCCTTTCATGACCCCTGACTACTGCGCATACATGCTCCGTTATGATACGGTTCATGGCCAGTACAAAGGCGAGATCAGCTACACCGACGATGCCATTGTGGTAAACGGCAAAGAAGTAAAATTCTACGCTGAAAAAGAGCCCGCCAATATTCCTTGGGGCGCTTGCGGCGCTGAGTATGTGGTGGAGTCCACCGGCGTATTCTGCTCCACCGAGGCTGCTTCCGCTCACCTGAAAGCCGGTGCGAAGAAGGTTGTTATCTCTGCTCCTGCGAAGGACAAAGAGACTCCTACCTTTGTTTGCGGCGTAAACCTGGACAAGTACACCAAAGACATGACCGTTGTTTCCAACGCGTCCTGCACCACCAACTGCTTGGCTCCGCTGGTGAAAGTTGTCCATGAGAAATTCGGCATCAAAGAGGGCTTAATGACCACCGTTCACTCCACCACCGGTACCCAGAAGACCGTTGACGGTCCTTCCAAGAAGGACTGGAGAGGCGGCCGTGCCGCTGCCGGCAACATCATTCCTTCTTCCACCGGCGCTGCCAAAGCCTGCGCTCTGGTTATCCCCGAGATGAAGGGCAAACTGACCGGTATGTCCATGCGTGTTCCCACCCTGGACGTTTCTGTTGTCGACCTGACCGTCAGCCTGGAGAAACCCACCACCTATGAGGATATCTGCGCTGCTCTGAAAGAAGCTTCTGAGGGCGAACTCAAAGGCATCCTGGGTTATACTTCTGACATGGTTGTTTCTTCCGACTTCCTGGGCGATGCTCACACCTCTATCTTCGATGAGAAAGCGGGCATCATGCTCAACGACCACTTTGTCAAACTGGTTTCCTGGTATGACAACGAGTGGGGTTATTCCAACAAAGTTCTGATGCTCATCAAGCACATGAACGTGGTTGACCACAAATAAGCCGGACAAGCTGTCTGACAAACAAAAATCCTCCCGGTATTCCGGGAGGATTTTTTGCGCCCATAGCCCATAGAAAAAGCGGCGGAAGAAGGATGATCCTTCTTCCGCCGCTTTTTACGTTTTAGTTGGAAGCCGGCTGCTGCCCATCGGGCTGCTCTGGACTGCCGCTTTCATCGGAAGTCCGCTCCCCTTGGGTGACAAAGACAAATTCGCCATCTTTTACATCCAGCAGCACCCGGGTGCCCGCTTTGATGGAGCCGTCCAGCATCTGCTCGCTCATCTTATCCTCGATCTGGGAGGTGATGGCCCGGCGCAGAGGACGGGCTCCGTAGGTATCGTCAAACCCTACGTCAGCGATCTTCTTCACCGCTTCGTCCGAAACGCTCAGGTCGATCTCCAGCTTTTTCACACGTTCGGTCAAAGAGGTAAGCATGTTCCGGGCGATCTCTTGAATGTTTTCGGGAGTCAGCTTGTGGAAGACGATGATATCGTCCACACGGTTTAAAAACTCCGGTTTAAAATGGCGTTTGAGCTCGCCCAGCACCTCGGACTTGATTTCCTCGTAGTCCTCTTGCTTTTCCTTGGCCGTATCGCCGTCGGTAAAGCCCAGACTCTTGTGCTCGGTAATCATCCGCGCGCCGATGTTGGAGGTCATGATGATGACCGCGTTTTTAAAGTCCACCCGCCGGCCCTGGGCATCGGTTAAAATACCGTCTTCCAGGATCTGCAGGAGCATGTTGAACACATCGGGATGGGCCTTTTCGATCTCATCGAACAGCACAACAGAATAAGGTTTCCGGCGGATTTTTTCGGTGAGCTGTCCGCCCTCGTCATAGCCTACATATCCGGGAGGAGAACCGACCATCCGGGAGACGCTGTGTTTCTCCATGTACTCGGACATATCCAGCCGGATCATGGCGTTTTCATCCCCGAACAGCGCTTCGGCCAACGCTTTGCACAGCTCGGTTTTGCCAACGCCCGTGGGCCCTAAGAAGATAAACGATCCGATAGGCCGTTTGGGGTCTTTTAAGCCTACGCGGCCCCGGCGGATGGCCTTGGACACCGCGCTGACCGCTTCGTCCTGGCCGATTACCCGTTTGTGCAGGATTTCCTCCATGTGGAGCAGCCGCTCGCTCTCCTGTTGGGTGAGCTGTTTGACCGGCACCCCCGTCCAGCTGGAGACGATCTCCGCGATGTCCCCTTCGGTGACCACGCCGGTGTTCCGGGCATTTTTCTCCTGCCAGGTCTTTTTCTGGGTGTCCAGCTGATCCTGGACTTCTTTTTCCTGATCCCGCAGCTTAGCGGCGGATTCAAAGTCCTGGGCGTTGATGGCGGAAGCCTTTTCCTCAGCCAGGCGCTTTACTTTGTCCTCCAGTTCTTTCACATCCGGAGGGGCCGTAAAGGCAGCCAGACGGACTCTGGAAGCTGCCTCGTCGATCAGGTCGATGGCCTTATCGGGGAGGAACCGGTCGGAAATGTACCGGCTGGACAGGGAAACCGCCGCTTTGATGGCTTCGTCGGAGATTTTGATCTTGTGGTGGGCCTCGTATTTATCCCTCAGCCCGAACAGGATCTGCACCGCGTCTTCCTCGCTGGGCTCGTTAACGGTAACCGGCTGGAACCGGCGCTCCAGCGCCGCGTCCTTTTCGATGTGCTTGCGGTATTCGTCCAGGGTCGTCGCACCGATGACCTGCAATTCTCCCCGGGCAAGCTGAGGCTTTAAGATGTTGGCCGCATCCACTGCGCCCTCTGCGGCGCCAGCGCCGATGATGGTGTGCAGCTCGTCGATAAACAGGATGATGTCCCCTGATTTGATTACCTCGTCGATAGCGGCCTTGATCCGCTCTTCAAAATCACCCCGGTATTTGGCGCCCGCCAGCATGGCGGTCAGGTCCAGGGAGAAGATGCGTTTATTTTTTAAGGTTTCCGGCACCTCGCCAGCGGCGATCTTTTGGGCCAGCCCTTCGGCGATGGCAGTCTTGCCAACGCCAGGCTCACCGATCAGGCAGGGGTTGTTTTTGGTGCGGCGGGACAAAATCTGAATGACCCGCTCAATCTCTTTTGTACGCCCGATCACCGGGTCGATCCGGCCGGCTTTGGCAAGCTCGGTCAGGTCGCGGCCGTATTTTTTCAGGGTGTCGCCCACTTTCCCGCCGGATGTTGTACCTCCAGGAGCATCGCCGCTCCGGTAACCTTCCGAAGCGGCAGCGTCTCCCAGCTCATTGACGCACTCGTTATAAAGAGCCTGGGGATCCACACCGAACTCCTGTAAAAACAGCACGCCGTAGCTTTCGCTTTCCTTTAAGATTGCCATGAGGATATGCTCGGTGCCCACATAGTTGTGGCCAAGCCGCCGGGCCTCATAGATCGCCATTTCCAGGATGCGCTTGCTTCTGGGGGTGAAATCATTGGGGGACAGGGTAGTGGGAATGCCACGGCCGATGGATTCCTCCAGTTTTTGCCGGACTAAGTCCTTGGTGACGTCTTTTTTCGCAAGCAGCGTGGCGGCCACGCCGCTTCCTTCAGCGGCCAAACCGTACAGCATGTGTTCGCTTCCCACATAGGTGTGGCCCAGCTCTCCTGCTATGGCTAACGCCAGATTAAGAGCTTTGTTGGCTTTTTCTGTAAATCCGTTGAACACAAACATAAAATGACCTCCTTTTCGGTATCCGCATTCTACGATTTCTCTTTTTATAGTGAACGCGCTAGGCGTCTTTTAATCCTTCCCGGAGCAGCGCCGCGCGTTTGATATCTCTTTGTTCCGGGGAAAGCATCTCCCGGCTGTCCCGGCACAGGGTGCCCGCCCCGGTTTGAGCACTTAGCGCATTCAATGTCTGAATGCTGACTGTTTTCAGAATCCCCATGGATACGCCCAGCCGCAATAGAGACAGACGTTCCACCGCCTCTTTGCCGGACATAATCCTTGCGTTTTTTAAAATTCCCAAGCTGCGCCAGACGGCATCTTCCAATGTAACGGTGTTGGGCCAGACGGCTTTACGGGCTTTTTTCTCCTGCTCAATCACCTGCAAGACCACGCTTTGCAGGTTTTGCACCGCCATCTCCTCCGAGATGCCCAATGTGATCTGGTTGGAGATCTGGTATTCCGCGCCTTTGGCGTCGCTTCCTTCGCCATAGGTGCCTCGGATGGTCAGCCCCAGCTTGGAGATAGTGTTGGCAAGCTGGTTTATAGCGCCCGCCTGTTCCAGCGCGGGCAGATGTAGCATCACTGATGCCCGCAGGCCGGTGCCCAGATTGGTGGGGCAGGCGGTCAAAAAGCCCAGCTGTTCGGAAAAGGCGTAGTCCAACGTTTCATCCAGGACATTGTCCAGCATATCAGCGGTTTTTAACGCCTCGTTTAGCTCCAGGCCCGGCCGCATCACCTGGATGCGGATGTGGTCTTCTTCGCCCACCATAATGCTGATGTCCTCGTTTTGAGAGAGGATCAAAAGCTTGTCTTTGGGATTGTCGGCAAATTCGGGGCTGACGCTGTGGTTTTCCACTAAGGACAGCCGCTCCGCCTCCGACATGTTTTCCATCGTGAGGAAGGAAAGCTTGTTTTCCCCCATGCGCACGCCCTCCAAAGCGCTGCGGACCTTTTGGCAGAGTTCCCGCTGCTGCTCCGGGGAGATGCGGCTTTTAAAGGGATAGGAAGAAAGATTCCGCGCCAGGCGGATCCGGGTGGAAAGAACGATGTCGTCGTCCTTTCCGGACTCTAAATACCACTTAGTCATGTTTTTCCGCCTCGCTTTCCAAGGATTTGATCTGATCCCGCAGGGACGCCGCCGCTTCAAAGTTTTCCTGCTTGACGGCTTCCTCCAGCTGGGCTTTCAGCTGCTCCACCTGACGGCGGCGCTGTAAAGCGGCACCGGCGGAGCGGGGGACCTTTCCGGTGTGGACGGCTTTTCCGTGAATCTTTTCGATGGAGGGCGCCAGTTCCCGGTAAAAGGTGTGATAGCACTCGTCGCATCCCATTTTTCCTGTATCCATGATCTCCCGCAGGGTGATGCCGCATTTGGGGCAGGCAGGGGAGGCACCGGCCGGTGTCTGTGCCGGACTGGAGAACAGGCTGGAGAACAAATTGTTCATAGGAAAACCAAAGGGATGGAACACATCCGTGAGCCCCAGCTCTTTGGTGCAGTCTTCACAGACATGATAAACGGTTGTCTGTCCGTTTACCGTCCGCTGGAAATGAGTAGTCGCTTCTTTTTTCTGGCATTTTTGACACAGCATACAAAACACCAAACCTTTCCGCCGGATACACCGGCTGCTGTCAAAGAGAATTAAGCAGCATGGATTTTAAAATAGACGCCCGCACCTTGTTTCGCTGGGGAGGTTCCAGCTCCCGCAGCACATGGTCAGTGATGGCCGACAGCATTATTTTAGCCTGCTGCTTGGTTAAGAAATTGTCGTAAGTCAGGTTTTCCAAAATGATCCGCGCGGACGCCTCGTCGATGGAATCTCCCATGGAATTAATCACATGCATAAACAGATGCTTTTTATTGTAATCCACCCGGATGATCCGGATGTATCCGCCGCCGCCCCGCCGGCTTTCCACGATGTATCCCTGCTCCGGCGTAAAGCGGGAGGTGATTACATAGTTGATCTGGCTGGGAACGCAGCCTAGCTGCTGCGCCAGCTCGTTTCGCTTGATCTGTGCAGTGCCTTCATGGTTTTCCATTAAAGACAGGATGGCATCGGCGATTTGATCGGATATATTCATGCCGAAACACCTCCATTTTGATTTTGACTATCTTTGACCTTTTGTTTGATTATTATCTTTTGTTTGATTATTATTATACTCAATAGTTAGTTAAAGTCAAAGTTAGTTAAAGTCAAATAAGTGTTGTCAACAAACAAAAACTTAAAAAAATCGAGATTATCTCCTTGTATCTAATTTTTTTAAATTTTTTCGCCGTTTTTCAAACTGTTTTATAAGTGAAAATTGATTTTTGTACGGCTCTATTACAAACCGGGCTGACGGTATTCAGCCCGGTTTGTAATAGAGTGTAACACACACAGCGGATATGGCATAGTATGGGGTGTAAATCAAACGAAGGAGGCCTTTTCTTATGGCATGTTGTAACAATGGTAATTTATTCAGCGGTTTTGGCGGAGGCAACTGCACCTGGATACTTATTTTGATCCTGGTACTGGTTTGCTGCTGCGGCGACAAAAACAACGACTGTGGCTGCGGGTGCGGCTGCGACTAAGCCTCTATATCCCCAAAAAGGCCGCGGAAGGAAAACTTCCGCGGCCTTTTGCTGCAGCTATTTTAGTTTCCAGAGGTGGTTTCTTGGAAAACGGAACTGGTTGGCGGTTCGCTGGATGTTGTTTGCGGATCCGTTTGTTGGGGCTGGGAGGAGAAATCGTAAGTTGCAGAGGAAGAATTTCTCTGGGAAAACTCCAGATTGTCAAAGCCGGTGAGGGCGATCACCCCATCAGGAGATTCCGCATACTCCACCGCCACGCGGTCGCCCGGCTGGGTCAGGACAAGCTCAGGGCTCAGCGCCGAGGTGGCGTTAAAAATAATGTCGGGGTACTCGGACAATATCAGGCTGTAAATAGCCTCATCGCCGTCTCCGGGAGCCTCTGCAGCGATTCGCAGAACGGTTCCCTGCAGGGTCAGAAGCCTTTTTTCCTCTTCTTCCTCGCCGTTATCCTCTAAAACCGTTTGGGCATTGCTTTGACGTGTGGCCCGGCGATAGCCGTCAAGGGCTTCCTCCGTCGTATCGCCTACGCCCACGATGCCGTAATTTTTTACCGATACAAAGGCATATTTTTTAATCAGCCCTTCCGAATCCTTTAAGGACATAAAATAAGTGGGCTGGGAATCAATGTTTAAAATCAACGGGAAGGTGGCTTTATATCCCAGATCCTGTACCTTTCCTTCTGCGGAGCTTTGGGCGGCGGATTCAGTGGCGCCGGTAATTTTGTATTCCACCGATTCTTTGGTAATCATATCCACCATCATAAATTTGATGGCGCTTTCATCCGAACCCACGCTGGTGATGCCGGTGAAAAGATAACAGCGGTTGTTGTTATAAACAATAATGTGCCCGGGAGAGGCTTTTTGCTTTTCATAGTTGGAAAAGTTCAAAAGCCCATGGATATACTGACCATGGTTGTTGATCTGATCCAGGATAAATTCCTCAGGCTGAACCCGGTCCACCCAAGCGGGGACGTTGTCCAGGGTATAACGGGTCATCCTGCCGGTAGAGGCGTCCACAAGGATAACGCCGTCGGCTTCAGGCAGATTAAAACCCCATTCGTTGTGATAGGTGGTCACCACCCAATAGGGTTTGCCGGATTCGTCCAGTTCAAAGGAATAATCGGTAATGCCGGTGAAAAGCCCGGCGCCAAATCGGACATGGCGGGTAAGATCATCCATAAAATAGGAATCCGGCTGGATCTTAATTTTGTAATCCTTGATGTACCGCACATCGTTCATATTGGTGGCGGAGACAATGATATATCCCTGCGCTCCTTCGTTGTTGGAAAGCCATTTGAAAAAACCGGAGTGCTGCAAAGGAACTACCCACACAAGATCCCCGTTAACCTGTTGGATAGTAGGCTCTCCCAGCGCCACCTGGCTGCCTAGGGCCGAATCGGTCCCCAGTTGCTTGCCGGCAAGCTTATAGGCTAAATCCCGATCGACAATTGGAATCTGGTTTAAATCCAGCGGCTGGATGTCGTCGGTAAACTCTTTTTCCACCGGTACCGACATTTGATCCCGATATGCATGAGAGCCGAATAAAACCGTCGAGCCAATCGCGGCAATCAGGTAGATTCCCCATATTGTTCCCAAAAGGATCAGGGGCCATTTTTGAAATTTCCCCTTTTTATGATAGATTTGGAAGGATGGATTTCCATCGGCATCTTTTGTTTGGATGCCGATGCCGCTGGCACTGAGAAGTTGCCCTACCAGCAGATAGATGGTAAGAAGCATCGCCCAAAACAGTGCGCCGTCGCCATAAATCGGATTTAAGTTAGGTGCGGCAAAAAACACATACACCAGTACGATCAGCGTCAATCCACCCCATACGATCAGTTTCTTTCTCATAGCAAGTTCCTCTTTCAAGATGACTGGCAATCTTACTGCGTTTGGGTGCAGATGGAAAAGCCCCAGGGCCTGTTTATCCGCAATAAAAAATGGTATGATAGAAATATTGTATTGCCTATCATACCATTTTTAGCACAAAACCACAATCAGATTTTCAAATTATTTGCAATCAACACCCAGGATAGGATCACCAAAAACGCCCCTGTCAGGATCAGATAATAAAACCGGGACTTTTTAGAGGAAATGTTGCCGGAAGCAAGCCCCAATAGCAGGCAGGCGGCAATCAGCCCCAGCGCATCAATGCCGATCATGACCAGATTTCGGTCCAAAGAGAACAAAAGGGAAAACGTCCGGCTGCAGTATATGGCGAGAATGTGGAGCACCGGGACGATCAGCAGCGGCAAAACCGCCAGAGCATAGCTGGTTCGCTTGGCCCGCAGAAAGACAATCACAATACATAGGATAATAAAAATAATCGCAATACACTCAACGATCATAGCTAAAACAGCCTTTCAGATGGAATAGGTTGTTGCCCTACAGGGAACGCAGGGCTATTGTGCGGTATGCGTTAAAAAATAGTCAACGATTGTTTCATATGCCGAGGCTTTCAGATGAAGACCGTCCACCTCCGCTACATCTGCACCTAAGTTCCCGCTGTCGTCCGCCATAATGGAGTAAATATCCAGGAAATAGGTGCCGTGTTTTTGCGCTAATTCCTGCACATGCTGGTTAAAGGCAACGATTTGGTCGTTGTTGTAACGGCTGTCCGAGGCTTCTTTCCCGGAGGTGACAGGGGGGATGGAGCAAAGATAAACCGTGGCATCCGGGTTTTGTTCCATCAAAGCGGTTAAAAAGGCGTCGTACATCTCGGCCATGTTGTCCGCCGAGATCCAGGCGATGCCGTTGGATCCCAGGGTAACATAAATCTTGGCGGGCGCTTTTTGACGGACCGCTTCCAATACCGTTACATCTCCCGCGTCGGTGGAGATATACGGATTCTCCATGATCTGATCCAGGTTCACCCCAATGTCGGCCACCACCCGGTCGTTGTCCACATAACCGTACAGCCCCATGGCTACGGTCAGAGAATCGCCGATAAATACGGCGTCGTTAAAATAGCTTTCATCCACCGCGTCGGTCCTGGCCGGCTGGCTCCCGTCCCCGGAGCCGCCGGAGGCCGCCTCGGAGGATACGCCGCTTTCGGCGGGCAAGCTATCGGTTAAGGACGAAGCCGTCAGGGAAGAAGTTTCTGAAAAAGAAAGGTCGCTGGAAGAATCCGCAGCCTCCGACGAGGTAACTCCAGCTGATGCCGGGCTGCCCCGCATCAATAGAAATGCCGCCAATGCCGCAACAGTTAATATCAGGAGTATGACAATCACCGGGACGGAGGCGGGGACACGCGGCTTTGAAGCGTTCTGCATTGACATATCGACCATATCCTTTCCTTTTCGAAAAATCCGGCGCAGAGGGAAATCAGAGCCCTCTCCTTTATACGTCCAGCCTTGTAATTTTTTAAAAGTATAGTATAATAAAACAGTATATTTGTTTCTTAGGAATATTTTACCACAAAAACGGAGAATCTATACTCGTTTAAATTTTACAGGAAATTGCGTGTTCTGTCAAACGGTTTCTGTCTGAGCTGGCGCGCTGATAAAATAGGAGGTAACGCTATGTGCGGATATGTAGGATTCACCAACGCCATCGAGGATGCCGGGCAGGTATTAAAAACCATGATGGATACCATTGCCCACCGGGGACCGGATTCAGAAGGAAGCTATGTGGATGAAGACATCGCCCTGGGGTTCCGCCGTCTGAGCATCATCGACTTAAAGCCGGAGGGGGATCAGCCGCTGTTCAGCGAAGACCGCTCCAAGGTGCTGGTGTTTAACGGCGAGATTTATAACTATAAAACCCTGCGGGAAGCGCTGATTACCCGGGGCCACGCCTTTACAAGCCATACCGACTCCGAGGTGCTGGTGCACGGCTATGAGGAATACGGGGTGGAGCTTTTAAACAAGCTGCGGGGGATGTTTTCCTTTGTCATCTGGGACAAGACCGAAAAAAAGCTGTTCGGTGCCCGGGACTTTTTCGGCATTAAGCCGTTGTATTACGCCAAAATGGAAAACGCCTTTCTGTTTGGCAGCGAGATCAAAAGCTTTCTCCCTCATCCCGCTTTTCGGAAGGAACTAAACGAGACGGCGCTGGAAAACTACCTCTCCTTCCAGTATTCCCCCACCCAGGAGACCTTTTTCAAAAACGTCTACAAGCTTCCTCCCGCCCACTATTTTATTTATGAAAACGGGGAGATGACCATTCAGCGCTATTGGGAGCCGAAGTTTGAGGCCAGGGAGGACAAATCCCTGGATCAGTGGGTGGACGCCATCGCGGACACCTTTGAGGACTCTATCAAGACCCACAAGATCAGTGACGTGGAGGTGGGTTCCTTTTTATCCAGCGGGGTGGACTCCAGCTATGTGGCGGCCTCGGCGGATGTGGACAAAACCTATACCGTGGGCTTTGACGCGGACGGAACGCGCTATAACGAGATCAGCTACGCCAAAGAGCTGTCGGAGTATATCCACGTCAAAAATATCAGCAAGGTGATTACCCCCGAAGAGTATTGGGACAGCCTGTCCAAGATCCAGTATCATATGGATGAGCCGCTGGCAGACCCGGCGGCGGTGGCGCTGTATTTTGTGTGCAACCTGGCCAGCAAGGATCTAAAGGTGGTGCTGTCCGGGGAAGGGGCGGACGAGATCTTCGGCGGCTACAACATCTATAAGGAGCCCATCGAGTTTACCGCTTATGATAAGATCCCCTTTTGCATCCGCCGGGTGATCGGCAGGGTGGCGGAGCTGTTCCCCGCCCACCGCGGGCTTAATTTCCTGGTCCGGCGGGGCAAACGGCTGGAAGAGCGCTTTATCGGAAACGCGTACATGTTCACCCCCAAGGAGCGCAAAGCGCTGTTAAAATCCCCGGCGGGGGCGCCGGACCCCGCGGTGATCTGCAAGCCTTATTACGACCGGGTGAAGGATAAGGATCCGGTGACTAAAATGCAGTATCTGGATCTGCACCTGTGGATGGCGGGGGATATCCTTTTAAAGGCGGATAAGATGAGCATGGCAAACTCTTTGGAGCTGCGGGTGCCGTTTTTGGACAAAGAGGTCATGGCGCTGGCGGGACAAATCCCCACCCGCTACCGGGTCAACGAAGAAAACACCAAATACGCCATGCGGCAGGCCGCCCTGCGGAAAATGCCGCCTAAGTCTGCGGACAAGAAAAAGCTGGGCTTCCCGGTGCCCATCCGGGTATGGCTGAAAGAGGAGCCTTACTACAATCGGGTGAAAGAGGCGTTTACCTCTCCGGCGGCAGAAAAATATTTCCACACCGATAAGCTTGTAAAGCTTTTGGACGCGCACCGGGCGGGGAAAAAGGACAACAGCCGGAAAATCTGGACGGTATTTATGTTCTTAACCTGGTATGAGGATTTTTTTGCGGAGAGCAAGTAACAAGGAGATAAAAAACGCGGTGCAGTCATGTGAACTGCACCGCGTTTTCTGCGTTTTTTTAGAAAATAGAAAGACTTTCGTTACATTCTGCTCATTTTAAATTCCGACAATAATTTATATAGGATTGTAAGAAAAGTGTAATAATTATTTCCTTGTATTGCTTAAAGCTCCTTGGTACAATGAGCTAAGAAGCATGACGGCAGGGCTTTCGGTCAGCTGGTCAGGTCTTCGATGATTTGCTTTAAAGCTTTTTCGTCCTTGACGGGAATGCCTGCTGCCAGGGATTCCTGGTCGGCCTGGGGCAGTGTGGAGACGACCACGTCCAGTACATAGATCAGCGCGCCGTCCTGATCGTATACCCCGACCGTTTCTCCTGAGCTTTTAAGGGAATACAAGTTTTCGGGCACAGGTTCGCTTTGGGTGTTTTGGGAAGCATCCGCCGCCTGAAAGGTCCGGACAAAGAACACGCCGCCTGCCATGAGCAGGATGGTGGCGGCAATTAAAATACAAGCGCTAATGATCCGCTTTTTAATTTGGGTCATGGACAAACACCTCCTTGCCATGGATTGCCAAAGGTGGTTTTGACAAAGCGATTACGGCTTCTTTTAAAGTTAGTGTGCCGCTTTTTTGGCAATATATTCATCCTGACTGCTCTTTTTATTCTGCTGCATACCATTGATGGACAAGAGGCAGCATGCCGGACGGGAAGGCAGGCGCCGCCGCTTTTTTTGGCCGGAAGCTTTGACAGAGAGCTGTTCTCTTTCCGCCTATTTTAGGAAACAGTATGCCTTTTTGCCCCCGTGGAAACAAAAAGCTCTTAACAAAATGGCAGCTTTGTGATATAATAATAAAAATGTGGGTTTATACCTCTTTCCTCAAAAGGACGGCGGCAGGCCCTCATGATGAAAAACGGCGATTCTGACTGCTTGAAACGCGCCAATTTGTGGCAGACTACCATGAAGGCGTTTTTTAGGAGAAAAAATGCCTGCGGGGACTCTGCCGGTGAAAAGGAGGCGGCTATCTTACCATGAGTAAACAAGAGCCTATCGATATTTACTCAAACGACGACGGGAAATTTGAAGACGTTTACTCGGACATCTACTCCAATGGACCTTCAAACAGCCGTAAGCATTCTAAAAAAAAGAAAGGACGTGCCGGCAGGTACATCAAGCGCAGCTTAGCGCTTATCGGCAAACTGATTGTGTCGGTGTTTTTGGTGATGGTAATCACCGGAAGCATTGTAGCCACAGCGCTGACAGTGTACGTCATGAAATTTGTGGATCCGGATGCCGGTATCGACCTTCATAAGCTGGAGCAGGGATATCAGACCACCATCTACACCCTGGACGCTTCAGGAAACGAAAAAATCCTCACCACGCTGGAGCAAAGCGTTAACACCGAGTGGGCGGATCTGGCCAAGATCCCTCAGCATGTGCAGGACGCTTTTGTGTACACCGAGGACGAGCGGTTTTGGGAGCATGAAGGCGTTGACTGGAAGCGTACCTTCGGCGCGTTTGTCAACATGTTCATCAATATCTATGGCTTCCAGCAGGGCGGCTCCACCATCACCCAGCAGCTGATTAAAAACCTGACGGGTGATGACGAAGTCCGCATCGAGCGAAAGGTGCAGGAGATTTTCCGCGCCATTAATCTGGAGCGGCGGTACACCAAAGATGAAATTCTGGAAGCGTATCTGAATATTGTCCATCTGGGCCGGAACACCAACGGCGTACAGGCAGCGTCCAAGCTGTATTTTAACAAAGATGTTTCCCAGTTGACGGTGGTGGAAGCGGCGGCGCTGGCAGCCATGACCCGAAACCCGGTTGGATATGATCCCATCAACAAGGCGGAAGAAAACGCCGGCCGTCGGGAGTATGTACTCAAGCAGATGTATGAGCACGGCGCGATCACCGAGCTGGAATATCAGGAAGCTTTGAACACTGAGCTTGTAACCGATTTGACCCAGCCGGCGGGCAACGAGGACAAGGAATACCAAAGCTATTTTGTTGACCATCTGATTAACCAGATTATCGCCGATTTGCAGGAGCAAAAGGGCTGGTCGGAAGAAAAGGCCACTCAGCAGCTTTATAACGGCGGCTATAAGATCTATGCCACCGTGGATCCGGAGTTGCAGACACTTCTGGAGGATAAATTTAAAGAGTCCTCTACCTTCTCGTCCAGTGTGTTGCGGGATCCGCCCCAGGCTGCCATGATTATCATGGACCACTACGGCAATATTAAAGCAGTAGTCGGTGGCCGGGGCGAAAAGTCCGGAAACCGGGTTCTCAACCGGGCAACCCAGTCGGTCCGTTCTCCCGGTTCGTCTATCAAGCCTTTGTCGGTGTACGCGCCGGCTGTCGAAAACAATTTAATTACCTATTCCACCATGGTAAAAGACGAGCCTCTTCACGATGTGCTGATCGGCGGCGAAAAGCGCGATTGGCCTAACAACTACACCAAGCGAAATTACGGTACGCTGCCTATCGTGCAGGCGCTTCAGCGATCGCTTAACACCATACCGGTGCAGCTGTTGCAAAAAATCGGCTTGCAAAACAGCTACAATTTCCTGACCGAGGACTTGGGCTTTACCACTTTGGTGGAATCCGAGGAAACCGAGGATGGGGGAACGCTAACCGATATTTCTCTGGGTAACTTGGCCATGGGCGACATGGTGTACGGAACGAAATTAAGTGAGCTGACGGCCGGGTTCCAGATTTTCGCCAACGGCGGAACCTATTCGGCGCCGACCGCGTACACCCAGGTGCTGGATGCCAGCGGCGAGGTGCTTTTGTCTACCGATAATGCCAATAAAGGCAAGCAGGTCATCAGCGAAGAGACTTCCGGTGTGATGAACAAACTGCTTCAGCAGGTTGTGGAAGGCCCCAACGGAACTGGTAGAGCAGCAAAGCTGGACGGCTTTACCGTCATCGGCAAAACCGGTACCTCCAACACCTATAATGACCAGCTGTTTGTCGGCGCGACTCCTTATTATGTGGCCGGTCTGTGGTATGGCTATGATACGCCGAAATCCGTTGAAGGAATCGGTATGTATCCGGTGGGCCAGATCTGGAAAAACGTTATGCAGGATGCCCACAAAGGACTGGAGTCCAAAGAGTTTACCATCAGCGACCAGGTACTGGAGCTGCAGTACTGTACCCGCACTGGACTGATCGCTTCTTCCAGTTGTCCCAAAGCAACAGGGTATTACAAAGCCAGCAATGTTCCTGATACCTGTTCGGGACATTAATGGCAAGCTGACTTCGGCGACGAAAATAATAAAACAATACGCCAAAAAGGCCGGACGCCAATTTCTTGCGCCCGGCCTTTTGTATGAATGAGGAAAGGGTATGGCCGATGACAGGCGAGTTTAAAAAAAACCAGTGTTTCCCGTTAACCATCACCGGTATTTCCAACGATGGGAACGGCGTGGGCAGAATCGATGGCTTTACGGTTTTTGTTCCGTGCACCGCTATAGGTGATATCATACAGGTAAGGCTGGTAAAGGTATTAAAGCGCTATGCCTTTGGAAGGGTGGAACAGCTACTGGCTCCATCTCCCGACCGATGCGAGCCTGGGTGCAGTTCTTATCCCCGGTGCGGCGGGTGCAGCCTGCGGCAGATGACCTATGAAAGCGAACTTTTGGTCAAAGAACAGATGGTGCGGGACGCTTTTGAGCGGATCGGCGGCCTTTCTCCGGCGTTTGAACCGATTTTAGGCAGCGAAAAGACTGAACGGTACCGCAACAAGGCGCAATACCCACTGGGAACCGACCCCAGCGGGCAGGTGATCGCCGGTTTTTACGGCCGGCATAGCCACCGGGTGATCCCCTGCCCGGACTGCGCCCTCCAGCCGGAGGTGTTCAGTCAGATTGTGGAGACCGTCCGGGCGTTTATCCAGAAAAACCATATTCCAGTTTATAATGAGGAGACGGGTCAAGGGCTTGTTCGGAACATCTACCTGCGCGTGGCAGAAGAGACTGGGGAAATCATGGTGTGCCTGGTGGTAAAGAGCGGGAATGTGCCCGGCCTTTCGGAACTGACAGCAGAGCTTACAAACAAGTATCCCGCTATCGCGTCCATTTACCTGAACATCAATCCCCATCAGACCAATGTGGTGCTGGGGAAGGAATACCGCCTGCTTTGGGGAAAAGAAAAGATCACGGACCGGCTTTGCGGGGTTACGCTTCAGATCGCACCGGCTTCCTTTTATCAGGTGAACCGCAGGCAGGCCCAGCGGCTTTATGAAATCGCCGGGGAATACGCCGGGCTGACAGGAAAAGAAGTGCTGCTGGATTTATACTGCGGGGTGGGAAGCATCGGGCTTTCCATGGCGTCCAAGGCAGCCCGGCTCATCGGGGTGGAGATCGTTCCCGAGGCGGTGGAAAACGCCCGGGAGAACGCCCAGCTTGCGGGAATCACGAATGCGGAGTTCCTGTGCGGGGATGCAAAAGCCGCGGCGGCACAGCTTGTCCGTCAAGGAGTTTTTCCCGACGTGGTGATTGTAGACCCGCCCCGGAAGGGATGTGACCGGCAGGTGCTGGAGGCGATCCAGGCGATGGCGCCCTCCCGGGTGGTGATGGTTTCCTGTAATCCCGCCACAGCGGCCCGGGACTGCGGGGAGCTGGCGGCTTTGGGATACCTGCCCCAAAAGGTGCAGGCGGTGGATATGTTTCCAAGGACAAGCCATGTGGAGTGTGCGGTGCTGCTTTCCAAGGGAGAAATCGACTCATATCAGCCTTTGTTGGAAGATATTGAGGATAACTAAACGGTAGAATCGGGGCTTACGAATAGGGGGATTCACTATGAAAAGAGCGCTTTTGTTACTATTCATACTCCTGCTAGCTGTTTGTTTGCCAGCTTGCAGCGGCAAAAAGGGGGAAAACAGCCAAAGCCTGTTATCGTCGGACAAGGCTGCTGGTGCTTCCAGTAACCTGGATAGTGCCTTATCGGATCACTTAAAGGGATGCTGGGAGGAATATCTTCAGTCTTCCAAAGAAACCGGCGCGTATTTTGTGCCGGCGGATTATGACGGCGACGGCATACAGGAAGCTTTTGGCGTCACAGGTGTTTTAGATGGATTCGGCGGCTATGATAACGTCAAAATTTATTATATCGCTGCGGATGGAAGTGTTACCTGCGTGCGGGAAAAAACCAAAAACGGGGATGCTCTGTATGGCTATTTGATGTCTCGGACAAACGAAGTATCAGGCACAGAGGCCGACTATTTGCTGCCTGCCTCTGATGCCAAGTTCCTTGTGTGGGAGATCAGCGCCCATGGAAGCGGGAGCCTTTCAGTGATTTTAGGTGTCAAAAACGGAGAGGTTTACGAACCGGATATTTCAGAGCAATATATGGGTTTTAAACAAGGGGATGAAGGACAGTTTATTGGCTATACTTCCGACTTTTCCCAAGGGTTCCACGATTATATAGAGCATCCATTCCGTTTTGACGGCCAGACCGGACAGTTTATTGAAACGTAGAAGATGCAGCAGTTGCACTGCCGGCAAAAAGCGGGGAATAATAAGATAAAATTACGGCTTTATCTTGGAAGCTTCGGGTTTTACTTTTACATGTTCAGGCCGGAAGAGTAAGCGGAATAAAAAGCGCACCAGCGGCCCGCAAAAGAAAACCTGCCAGAAAAACGCCATGGGAAAGTTGCAGACAAAGGTTTGCAACCAAACGGGGATAAATTCACTTCCAGGATGCTTAAAGATCAGCGTCGCCCAAAAGCTCATGATGGGGCACATAAAAGCGACGGTGACAGAAGCTCTCACTAAAGTGACCAGCACCGGCTGATCGATACCAGGCGTCACCGTGCGAAAAGCAATTTTAGGGGCAATGCGGTCAACAAGGAAAAAGCCCATCACAAAACAAATAGGGAACATAATCAGCATTTCCTGAAGGGCGGCGAGAATACCGGCGTTTGTCAGTCCCTGCATCCGTAAGCCGGTGTTGTAAAGCTCCATGGCTAAAACCATGAAAAATGTCATCAGTACCCCGTAAATAAATTCCTGGAATTTTGTTTTTGGCATTAGTAAGTCCTCCTTAGACCGTTTGGGGAAATTTGTTAAACGGTATAACTGTTTGTATGGACAAAATAAAAAGCGCAGTCTATGGAATCATAGACTACGCCTTATAGACTTATTTCTATTTTTCATTCACAGAATACAGCTTGTTTTATTTTGCAGTATCATTATAGCAGTATTTTATTTGGCTGTCCAGAACAAGTGCTTATAAAAATAAGAACATTTAAAATTTAGCTTTTGTATAAATTTGTAAATATAAAGGGGATAAAGCTATGAACTTAATCCTATCAGATTTTCCCCTGCCCGAATTGGGCCAGGGGCCAGACACCGCTGTCGTTGACCTTTCTGCTCTGAACATCCATCACTGCATTGGATGCTTTGGCTGCTGGGTGAAAACGCCGGGGAAATGCGTGATCCGGGATGATGCAGGAAAGGTGTATCCGCTGATTGCCCAAAGCGATCGGGTGATCTATGTCAGCCGTGTGAAATACGGCTCTTATGACAGTATAATGAAAACCATGCTGGAGCGGGCGATCCCTATTCAAAAGGCGTTTATCCAGCTTTACCGGGGAGAGACCCATCATATGCAGCGGGCGGTGAAGGACAAGGAGGCGGTGATAATCGCTTATGGAGCCCAGTCGCCGGAAGAACAGGCGGTTTTTCGCAAGCTTATTGAGCGCAACGCTTATAATATGCGTTTTTCTTCCTATCAGGTGCTTTTTACAACCAAACAACAAGCAGCCGGGCTTGTGAAAAAGGAGGCGGCAAAATGGGAAAAATCGTGATCGTAAATGGAAGTCCCCGGGCGCCCAAATCTAATTCCAAACAATATGCCGCGATCTTCAAGGAGTTTTATCAGGCCGGAGCGTCTGAGGCTGATGCTATCCGGGAATACGCTGTTATTCAGGATGAGTATGCTGCAATTGCCCAGGCGGTAAAAGATTGCAGCGACCTGCTTTTTGTCTATCCCCTGTACGCCGATGGGATCCCGGTGGTCCTGTTGGATTTCCTGAAATATCTGGAGAAACATGTGCCAGCTAATAAACCGCAGGTCAGCGCCATTGTTAACTGCGGCTTTTTTGAACCGGAGCAAACCAAGGTCTCCCTTTCCATGCTCCGGCTGTTTTGCCGCCAGGCAGGACTGCCTTTTTCCTCTTGTTTAAGCATTGGCAGCGGCGAGGCCTTTTTGACAACACCACTGGCGTTTATGGTTAAACGGAAAATCAAACAATTGGCCAAGGCTCTGCAAAAAGGGAGAAAAAGGGAGATGCAGGTGACCTTGCCGCTTCCCAAGAAATCTTTTGTCAAGGCTTCCACCGGTTTTTGGCTTACCTATGCGGAAAAGTTTGGTGTGACAAAAGAGCAGATGGATTCGATGAAAATTGAAGGGGAATAGCCATAGGGATGCTTTATGAATGCATTGTTATAAAGCAAAAGAAAGAAGGAGGCAGAAAAGTCCGGATGCCTGCAATACAAATACAGCATCAATCCTTCGGCGCCTTTTTGGGGTATTAAGTCTGCAATAATTTCTTCTATGGGCTGTGCCCCTACCGGTTTACCGGCGGCCATGACTTTGGAGAAAAACAAGCCGCAGGGGTGTTTTCTAAAACTTATAAACGTATAAGAACCGTTCGAGCAAAAAAAAACCGCCTGGCGGCGGTGGAAAAAGAAAACAACCAAAAAGTTAAAAGTGAAAGTGAAAGGATAATGAAGGGAGTTGCAACTATAAATTTACCATATTATCCCATAATTGTCAACTAAAATTTAAAATATTTTTTATCTGCTTATATTCGATCAAATAAAAAACCAATGACAGATGATTCGGTTAGGTGTATAATTGGATCATGTAAAAGCTGACTGCCTGTATGGTTTAGGGCGATACTAAAAGGAAAAACGGGCGTGCAAAGCTTTTATTGAATATCCAATTTTACAGCAAGGAGAGGACGATATGCTTTGCAGCCTTCGCACATGGCGGATGGAAGACGCTAAGGCGCTTGCGAAAACCATTTCCAACAAACGGGTGCAGGACAACCTGCGCGACGGTATTCCCTACCCTTATACGGTAAAGGATGGGGAGGAGTTTATTGCCTCCATGCTCTCCGCGGACGAAGATACCACCTATGCCTTTGCAATTACTACAGGCGGCAGGGTTGTGGGGAGCATCAGTGTTGTCCGGTGCGGCAATATCCATTTCCGCACGGCGGAGCTTGGGTATTATATCGGCGAGGAATATTGGGGGAAAGGGATCGGCACCGACGCGATCAAACAGATCTGCCGCTATATCTTTGAAGAAACGGATATTATCCGGATTTTTGCGGAGCCTTTTTCATATAACATCCCTTCCTGCCGGGCTTTGGAGAAAGCGGGGTTTCAGCTGGAGGGAACTCTGCGGAAAAACGCCGTAAAAAATGGGAAGATTCTCGATATGAAAATGTATGCGCTTGTGAAAGAAAATGATTAACCAGTTAAACGGAGGAGTTTTATGCTGCTGATACACGGATTGTTAAAGACGATGGAGGGAGAGGATATCTCGGACGGCTATCTGCTGGTGAAGGGCTCAAAAATCGCCGCCCTGGGGCGGATGGAGGAGCTGCCGCCGGATCTTGCCCGGGAACAAGAGATCTGGGATTTAACGGGCAAAACCGTATACCCCGGCTTTATCGATGCCCACAGCCATCTGGGCATGTGGGAGGACGGCCTGGGGGACGAAGGGGACGACGGCAATGAGGACACCGACCCCACCACCCCCCAGCTTCGGGCGCTGGATGCAGTCAACCCCACCGACCACTGCTTTGAGGAGGCGGCGGACGCCGGGGTGACCACTGTGCTCACCGGGCCGGGCAGCGCCAACCCCATCGCCGGAGAGTGGATCGCCATGAAAACCTGCGGCCGCCGGATCGACGACATGGTGATTTCTCCTACCGCAGGGATGAAGTTTGCCTTGGGGGAAAATCCCAAGATGTGTTATCACGGCAAAAACCAGATGCCGGTCACCCGCATGGCTACCGCCGCCTTAATCCGGGAGCAGCTGTCTAAAGCTAAGCGGTACCAAAAGGACAAGGAGCTGGCGGCCACCGAGGAGGATTACGACGAGCCGGAGTACGACATCAAGTGCGAAGCTCTGCTCCCTCTGCTTAAGGGGGAGCAAAAGGCGTTTTTCCACGCCCACCGGACGGACGATATGTTTACGGCCATCCGGCTGGCCAAGGAATTTAAGCTTGATTATGTGCTGGTACATGGCACGGAAGGCTATCAGGTAGCCGATCTTTTACAAGAGGAAAACGCGCCGGTGATCGCCGGGCCGATCATCTGCGACCGCTCTAAGCCGGAGCTGCGGGGACTGACCCCCCAAAATGCCGGGGAGCTGGCGAAAAACGGCCTTTTAGTGGCGATCTGCACCGATCACCCGGTGATCCCCATCCAGTACCTGCCTTTAAGCGCGGGGATCGCCGTGGCCGCCGGCATGGAGTATGAAGAGGCACTGCGGGCGATCACCATCAACCCGGCGAAAATCTGCGGCCTGGACGATGTGGTGGGCTCGTTAAAGCCGGGAAAATGCGCCGATCTCGCCGTGTTCGAGGGAGACCCGTTAAGCGTCTATTCTTCTCCCTGCATGGTGGTCATCGACGGGAATGTAGTGAAAGACAAGTTAGGAGGACCTGCTCATGCGTGAGCTTAATACAAGCGTTATCACCCAGACAGTCAAGGAGCTGTGCATCAAGGCGAATAAAACCCTTCCCTGCGATATGGAGCGCCTGGTGCGGGAGGGGGAGAAAAGGGAGCAGTCCCCTTTGGGGAAAAGCGTATTTCAGGATCTGTGCGCCAACCTGGACGCCGCCGGGGAGCTTAACGTTCCCATCTGTCAGGACACCGGCATGGCGGTGGTGTTTTTGGAGGTGGGGCAGGAAGTCCTTTTGACAGGCGCCCCCTTGGAGGACGCTGTTAACAAAGGGGTTCGTCAGGGATATCTGGAAGGCCTTTTGCGCCTGTCTATTGTGGGAGACCCTCTGCGCCGGGTGAACACCGGGGACAACACCCCGGCGGTGATCCACACCCGGATTGTCCCCGGCGATCAGGTGTCTGTTACGGTGGCGCCCAAGGGCTTCGGCAGTGAAAATATGAGCGCGTTAAAAATGTTTACTCCCGCGGCAAAAAAAGAGGATATCATCGGCTTTGTCACGGACTCTGTAAGCCGGGCGGGAAGCAACCCCTGTCCTCCCATTGTGGTGGGGGTAGGCATCGGCGGGGATTTTGAGTTGTGCGCTTATCTTGCCAAAAAGGCTTTGTGCCGGGATACCACCCTGCGGCATCCGGATCCCCTTTACCGGGAGATGGAGGAGGAAATGCTCCGGCAGATCAACGCTTTGGGCATCGGCCCCCAGGGCTTTGGCGGGACGGTAACCGCCCTGGCGGTCAACATCGAAACCTTTGCCACCCATATTGCCGGGCTGCCGGTAGCGGTGAATATCGGCTGCCATGTCACCCGGCACGCTGCAAAAGTTTTATAACTGGCTTGTATTTTATGCACAAATGTGATACAATAAACTTGCAGGATTCTTATTGAATTATGACAATCCTGTGAACGACATGCAGCGCTATGCTGTAATAGGAGGCTTGTATCATGACGACGGTATTTCAAGCGAAAAAATTGACCCTCAACGAAGCATTCCAGGAGAAAGCTGCCAAAAAGCTGCAAAAGCTTGACCGCTTTTTTGACGACGCCACGGCGACCATCAAGGCAACTTCTATTAAAGATAAAGTCGTGATGGAGCTTACTGTTAAATACAACAGCCTGATTTTCCGGGCGGAGGCCACAGCGGTGGACAAATACGACGCGCTGGACGATTGTGTGACCACCATCATCCGGCAGATCCGGAAAAACAAAACGCGGCTGGAAAAACGCCTCCATCAGGGAATCGATGCGTTTGAAGACTTTGAGGAGGACGTGGAAGAAAACGATAACAAGGTTGTGAAGGTCAAACGGTTTATCGTCAAACCCATGGACGTGGAAGAAGCCATTCTGGAAATGGAGATGCTGGGCCACTCCTTCTTTATGTTCCGCAACGCGGATACGAGTGAGATCAACGTGGTGTACCGCCGTAAAGACGGCCAGTATGCGGTGCTGGAACCTGAGATGTAATAGGAAACCGACTGTTCCCGGCGGTGCTAAAGCGCCGCCGGGAATTTTTGTATGAGAGGGCTGAAGTCAGTGACAGAACAACTAAAAATTACCTGCCCCTGTTTGTTT
>CALXBH010000041.1 GCA_944386475.1 uncultured Clostridia bacterium
GACGCCGCCCGGTGCGGCGCGCTGTCACTGGAAAAGCTGGAAGCCATGACCGCCGTGTGTTCGGTGGGCTTGGATATGATTAATATCCCCGGCGACACCACGCCGGAGACTATCGCCGCCATTATCGCCGACGAAGCGGCCATCGGCATGGTCAACTCCAAAACCACTGCGGTGCGGGTGATCCCCGCCATCGGCAAAACAGTGGGCGAGGAACTGGAGTTCGGCGGGCTTTTAGGCAGCGGCCCGGTGATGAAGGTGAATCCCTATTCCAGCGCCAAATTTATCCATCGAGGCGGCCAGATTCCCGCTCCTCTTCAAAGCTTAAAAAATTAAAATAAAAACCAGCAATAATCATGAGCACTTTCACCAAAAATTAAAAGGTTGTTCATAAAGATTCGACAGTGTAAACATTGCCAAACTTTTAAAAAAGCTATATAGTAAAAGTGACATCAAGGGAGATGCCTGGCGGGTATTCTCCCTTGATGTTATTTCACGGAAAAACGCATTAAAAAACAGGCCATTAAATTCACGAAATGAAAATAAAATCTTCATGATATAGACATAATGTTGTGTCTTTATTGGAGATACCAAAAAGAGAAAGGCGGGATCCTTTCATGGATAAAGTCATTGAACAGATCCTGGATATCGACCGGGAGGCCCAACAGCGAATCGACGACGCCCAAAAACAGGGAGTCAGCCTGGAAGAAGAACTTCAAAAAGAAAAGGAAACCCTGTTAAAGCAGCTTGCCGACCACTCCCAGGAAAAGCTGCAAACGGTGTATGATACCGAACACGCCTACGCCAAGACAAAGATGGAAGCGATCGAATCCCACAAGCGGGAAACGCTGCAAAAACTCAACGAAGAGTATGAAAACAACCACCTTAAATGGGAGCAGGCGCTGTATGAACGGACGCTTGCAAAATAACAGCCGGGGCTTTTGCCCGCTTCCCGGAAAGGGACGGCAGGGCCTTTTGCAGTAAAAAGCAAACGGAGGTACGCCATGCTCAACTCTTTTTCCAACAAGGCGATCCTTGCAAAAGCGCGCGCCATGTATGGCAACCGTTTAACCGAGGACGACTACAACGAAATGCTGCGAAAGCGCTCAGTCAGCGAAGTGGCCGCCTATTTAAAGGGGACAAAAAACTACGCCGATGCGCTGAGCAACATCAACGAGGCAACCATCCACCGGGGACAGCTGGAAGCCATGCTCCGCCGGGATCTGTTTAACCGTTATGTCAAGCTGTGTAAATATGAAAACGCCAAAGGGCGGGAGGACTTTTACTATTATATAGTTCGGGAGTCGGAGATCGACCAGATCCTGCGATGCATCATGCTGCTCAACGCAGGGGAACCGGAAAAACTGATTATCGACCTGCCCGGCTTCTTAATCAGCCACGCTTCCTTCTCCCTGCTGGAACTGGCCAAAGTGCGAAGCTATGAGGAGCTGCTGGAGGCACTTCACACCACCCCTTATTATGAAGTACTCAAAAAATTCCCCCCGGATGAAAAGGGCCAGATCGATTATACCCGCTGCGAGGTGGCGCTTAAAACCCTCAGCTACAGCCATTTAATTGAACTTGCCAGAAGAAGCTTTGTTGGCAAAACCGAAGATGAGATTTTAGAGATTATCAAGATCGACATCGAACTCACCAATTTAAATATCATTTTCCGGCTGAAAACCTATTTTCACAAAACTCCGGAGGAGATCCGGGAGTATTTATATCCCTTCTCCTGCAAAATCTCCCCCTCCAAATTAAACCAGCTTGTGGAAGCCGAGGGTAAGGACGATTTTCTCAAGGCCTTTTATGAAACCAGATACGGGGCAAGGGTAAAGGATCGGGATTACCTGTTTATTGAGGATTACACCAAACGGGTTAACTACCTTTACAACCGGCATCTGCTGCGGTTTTCCATTCAGGCGCCCAGTGTGCTGTATACCTATGTGATTTTAAGCAAGGTGGAAATTTCCAACATCATCAGCGTCATCGAGGGGATCCGCTATGACGTTCCCACCGCTGAAATTCAAAAACTTCTGATCCTATGACCGATTATATACAGAAAATGAAAAGGTGGTGTGTAACAAAATGGCGATTGAAAAAATGTCGCTGGTGAATCTGGTCGGAAATTTGTCCGAACTGGACGAAGCCCTGATCCGATGTTGCAAAAGCGGCAGTTTTCATATAGAAAATTCGATTCATTCCACCCAGGGGGCAAAAGGGTTTACCGTGCTGACCGGCGCAAACCCATTTTCCAATACGCTCAGCAAGCTGGTCGACCTGTCGGTGGAATTGTCCATCCCCTTACAGTACGAGGAATTTTCTTCTCTGGATAAATCCGCTGAAGAGATCACCGGGTATGTGCAGCAGCTGGACGGCCAGCTCAAAGAGCTCAACGACAAATGCCAGGCCGCCCGGCAGGAAATCGCCCAGTTGGAGATGGCCTCCGTTCATGTGCAGCATTTAAAGGACATGGACATCAGCTTTGAGCAGATCTTCTCCTCCAAGTATGTGCGGTTCCGGTTTGGCCGGCTGCCCCGGGACAGCTACGAAAAGTTAAGTTATTATGAGAAAGAGCCGTTTTTCTTTTTCTCCTTTGACGGCGACCGGGACTTTTTGTGGTGTGTATACTTTGTGCCCACCGACCGGGCGCCGATGATCGACGAGATCTTCGCCTCCTTGATGTTTGAGCGAATCCGGATTCCCCGTTTTGCCCATCACGGCACGCCTCAGCAGTCCCTGGAATATATCCATGAACAGCTGACAGCCCGCCGGGCAGAGCTGGAGGGCCTGCAAAAACAGCTTCTATCCATTAAGGAGGAACAGATCCAGCCGCTCAGACAGATGTACTGCAAGCTGAAGTTTGAAAGCGATGTGTACAATCTTCGTAAATACGCAGCGGTGTTAAACGACAAGTTTTATCTGGTAGGATTTGTCCCCAAAAAAGAGCTGAAAAATTTTGCGGCGCTGTTTGAGGACACCGAAAGCGTCGTATGCGTAGACAAGCCCCCTGAAGCGGACAGCACGGTGGAACCTCCCATCAAGCTGAAGAACCGATGGTTCTCCCGCCCGTTTGAAAACTTCGTGGAGATGTACGGGCTCCCCTCCTACCACGGGTTTGACCCCACCACGTTAGTATCCATTACCTACTGTATCCTGTTCGGCATCATGTTCGGCGACGTGGGACAGGGCCTGGCCCTTGTTTTGATCGGCTACCTGATGCACAAGATCAAAAAGATGTATCTGGGCCAGATCATCGCCCGCTGCGGCGTGTTCTCCGCCATTTTCGGGTGCGTGTATGGCTCGGTATTCGGATATGAAGAAGCTTTAAACCCTGTGTACAAGGCCCTGTTCGGGCTGGATGAAAAGCCGGTGAACGTGTTTGAAGGAAGCACCACCACCATGCTGCTCATCGGCGCGGTGGGCATCGGCGTAGTACTCATCATCCTATCCATGTGCGTCAACATTTATATCGGGGTTAAAAACAAGGATAAGGAACGGGCGCTGCTCAGCCAGAACGGCCTGGCAGGACTGATCTTTTATGTGGCGGTGATCGCCGCTGCGGTAGGAATGCTGGTTTTAAACATCAACGTGTTAAATCCCATCTTTATCGTCCTGTTTATTGTCATCCCCATCGCCGTGATGTTTTTAAAAGAGCCGCTGGGCAAGCTTTTGGCCAAGCGCAAGGACATCAAACCCGAGGGAGGCGTCGGTGATTTTATCGTTCAAAACTTCTTCGAGATGTTTGAAGTGCTTCTCAGCTATGTCACCAACACCATGTCTTTCCTGCGTATCGGCGGCTTTATCTTAAGCCACGCCGGCATGATGTCGGTGGTCATGACCCTGGCCCATATGGTGGGCAGTATCGGCAACCCCTTTGTAGTGGTAATCGGCAACCTGTTTGTCATGGCGATGGAAGGATTGATCGTCGGCATCCAGGTGCTTCGTCTGGAGTTCTATGAGATCTTCAGCCGGTTTTACGACGGCGATGGTAAGCCGTTTGAACCGGTGCGCATCTCATATGACATAAATTCAAAATAACAGAAAAAACGGAGGAACTTATCATGAACACATTGTTATTCTTCTTAATCCCCCTGGTTGTTATCGCTCTGCTGGCCGCCCCCCTCGTTCCCGTTTACCGGGGTGTGACCACCGGCAAAAAAGCAAAACGTAATATTATCACCAACATCTGCGGCTTTTTCGGCACCTGCGGCTTAGCCACCCTGCTGCCCTTAGGCGGATTTGTTTCCGCGGCTACTGAAAACGTTCCGGTTGCGGCTACCGCCGGCGGCGGCATGGGCTTTTTGGCGGCAGCATTAGCCTGCGGACTTTCCGCTCTGGGCGCCGGTATCGCGGTTGCGGCGGCGGCTCCTGCGGCTATCGGCGCGTGCAGCGAGAACTCCAAAAACTTCGGTAAATCCATCATCTTCGTGGCTTTGGGCGAAGGCGTTGCGCTGTACGGCCTGCTGATCGCCATTTTGATCCTCAACAAGATCTAAGTTCTGTCACAGAAAGGCGGAAACTTGTATGCGGTTTTACTTAATCAGCGACAACATCGATACCCAGATCGGCATGCGCCTGGCGGGGATCGACGGCGTCGTAGTGCATGAGCCGGAGGAGGTTGTGGCGGAACTCAACCGGGCGTTTACCAGCAGCGAGGATATCGGCGCGGTGCTGATTACCGAAAAGCTGGTCAAACTGTGTCCCGATCTGATCTACGACTACAAACTCAACCGGAAAAGGCCGCTGATCGTAGAGATTCCAGACCGCCACGGTTCGTCTGAGGTCAGCGAGTCCATCGCCCGCTATGTAAAAGAAGCGGTGGGAATCACCATTTAGCGGCGAAAGCCCGGCGCGGGCGGCAATACAGGTCTGCGGATAGGCATGAAAAGCTTTCTTAAGACCGGAAAGGCATGGTTTCAAAATGTCGACACAAGATGAAAAATTAGCGAAATTCAGAAAAGCGGTGTTCGCCGAAGCGGACAAACAAGCCGCTCAAATCCTGGCCGACATCGGCAAACACCGGCAGGAAGAGCTGGATAAAACAAAAGATGAAGCTTTAGAGCTTCACTTCCGCAGCATGCAAAAACAGCTCAACCAAATCAAGCAGGACTGCAAACGGGATGTTTCCAAAGCGGACTTAGCGGCCAAGCGGGAGCTTTTGACCCGCCGGGAGGAGCTTTGCGGCCAGGTGTTCGCCCATGTGCGGGAGCGCCTGCGGGAGTTCACCTCGTCGGCGGAGTACAAATCCTATCTGCTGGATAAAATCGCTGCGGCCTTTAAATCCTGCCCGGCGAAGGATTCCGTTTTGTATCTGACAGCCTCCGACCTGCACTTTCAGAAGGACTTGCAGTCCCGCTTGGGCTTTGAGATTTCTGTTCAGGAAATGGACAGCGATAAAATCGGCGGGTTTCTCCTGAAAAACGAGCCCCTGGGCATCGCAGTGGATGAAACGCTGGATTCTCTGCTGGAAAGCCAGCGGGATTATTTTAGCAGCATCAGCCATTTAAAGGTCGACTGAGCTTCCAGCCCAAACCACGACGGAAAGGAACGGCGATTCACTTGAACAATACTGTATATTCCATCAACGGGCCGGTCGTCACCGTTAGGGACACCAAGGATTTTTCCATGCTGGAAATGGTTTACGTCGGCAACAAGCGGCTGATCGGCGAGGTCATCGGCATCACCGACCACGCCACCACCATCCAGGTGTATGAATCCACCACCGGCATGAAGCCGGGCGAACCGGTGTATCCCACCGGCGCCCCGATGTCGGCGACCCTGGGCCCGGGGATTTTATCCAATATCTTTGACGGCATCGAACGCCCTCTGCGCTCTATGGAGGAGGCCTCCGGCGCGTTTATCGACGAGGGCAACAGCATCCCTTCCCTGGACACCGAGAAAAAATACGACGTGACGCTGACTGTCAAGCCGGGCGATCAGTTAAAAGGCGGCGACATCTATGCCACCTGCCCCGAAACCCCGGTCATTCTTCATAAATGTATGCTTTCCCCCACTTTGAAAGGCGAGATCGTGGAGGTAAGCCCCAACGGCAGCTATACCATCAACGATACGGTGGCAAAGCTGAAAACCCCCAAGGGCGAGATCGTGGAGCTGACCCTCTGCCAGAAATGGCCCATCCGTACCCCCCGCCCGGTGGCAAAGCGCCTGCCCTCCGACCGGCCGCTGATTACCGGCCAGCGGGTCATCGACACCCTGCTGCCTGTGGCAAAGGGCGGTACGGCGGCGGTTCCCGGCGGTTTCGGCACCGGTAAGACCATGACCCAGCACCAGCTGGCCAAATGGTGCGATGCGGACATCATCGTCTACATCGGCTGCGGCGAGCGCGGCAACGAGATGACCCAGGTGCTGGAGGAATTCTCTGAGCTTATTGACCCGAAAACCGGCAAGGCCTTAACCGACCGCACCACCCTGATCGCCAACACCTCCAACATGCCGGTGGCGGCCCGTGAGGCTTCCATCTACACCGGCATCACCCTGGCGGAGTATTACCGGGATATGGGATACCATGTGGCCATCATGGCCGACTCCACATCCCGGTGGGCGGAGGCTTTAAGAGAGATTTCCGGCCGTTTGGAGGAGATGCCCGCCGAGGAAGGCTTCCCGGCGTATCTTCCCTCCCGTTTGTCGGAATTCTATGAGCGCGCGGGCTACATGGAAACCCTGTGCGGCAAGGAAGGAAGCGTCACCATCATCGGCGCTGTTTCCCCTCAGGGCTCCGACTTCTCCGAACCGGTAACCCAGAACACCAAGCGGTTTGTCCGCACCTTCTGGGCACTGGACAAGTCTCTGGCCTATGCCCGGCACTATCCCGCCATTAACTGGACTACCAGCTACAGCGAATATATCGACGATTTAAAGGACTACTTTGACAAAAATGTAAGCCCGGATTTCCTCACCTGCCGGCAGAAGATCAACAGCTACCTGGCGGAGGAAAACAAGCTTATGGAGATCGTTAAGCTCATCGGCGCAGACGTTCTCCCCGACGATCAAAAGCTGATTATCGAGATCGCCCGGGTGGTGCGGGTAGGCTTTTTACAGCAAAACGCCTACCACAAGGACGACACCTATGTGCCGCTGGAAAAACAGCTGAAGATGATGCAGGCGATCATTTATCTGTACGAGCAGTCCCGCAAGATCATCGCCAAGGGGATCCCCGTCTCCGAGATTTCCGACCTGGGGCTTTTCGATATGCTCACCCGGATGAAATACGACATCCCCAACGATCATTTAGAGCTGTTTGACAACTACTATCACACCATCGACACCAAACTCAGCCAAATTAAATAGAAAGGAGCGGACACATCATGAGCGTACAGTTTATCGGATTAAAAGAGATCAACGGCCCTCTGGTGGTGCTGGATCATGTGCCGGACGTGGGCTTTGAAGAAATTGTCGAGCTCCTTTTGGACGACGGTTCTACCCGCTTGGGCCGGGTGGTGCAGATCGAGGGGGAACGGGTGGTCATCCAGGTGTTTGAAGGCACCAACGGCCTTTCCTTAAAAAACACCCGCACCCGCTTCTTGGGAAAACCCATGGAGCTTCCCCTGTCCACCGAGCTTTTGGGCCGCATCTTCTCCGGGGCCGGCAAGCCCATCGACGGCCTGGGAGACATTTACGCGGAAAAATACGGCGATATTAACGGCAAGCCCTTAAACCCGGTTTCCCGTGTGTATCCCCGTAACTACATCCGCACCGGTATTTCCTCCATCGACGCGCTGATGACCCTGATTAGAGGCCAGAAGCTTCCGATCTTCTCCGGTTCGGGTATGAGCCACAACAAGCTGGCGGTGCAGATCGTCCGCCAGGCCAAAATCGCGGAGGATAAAGGACAGAAGTTCGCCGTGGTTTTCGCCGCCATGGGCGTTAAAAACGACGTGGCGGACTACTTCCGCCGCTCCTTTGAGGAATCCGGCGTTTTGCAGCGGGTCGTGATGTTTTTAAACCTCTCCAACGACCCCATCATCGAGCGTATCCTCACCCCCCGCTGCGCTCTGACCGCTGCGGAATACTTAGCTTATGAGCACGATATGCACATCCTGGTGGTTATGACCGACATGACCTCCTACGCCGAGGCGCTGCGGGAATTCTCCTCCTCCAAGGGCGAAATTCCTGGCCGAAAAGGCTACCCCGGCTATTTGTACTCCGATCTGGCCTCCCTGTATGAGCGCGCAGGCATTATCAAAACCGCCAAGGGAAGCGTCACCCAGATCCCCATCCTCACCATGCCCAACGACGACATCACCCACCCGGTTCCCGACCTGACCGGTTATATCACCGAGGGTCAGATCGTTTTAGGCCGCTCGCTGGAGCAGGCCGGCGTTTATCCGCCGGTTGACGTGCTCCCCTCCCTGTCCCGTCTGATGAAGGACGGCATCGGCGAGGGTTATACCCGGGCGGACCACTCCGCCGTGTCCAACCAGCTGTTCGCCGCCTATGCCAAGGTGCAGGACGCCCGTTCACTGGCGTCGGTTATCGGCGAGGAGGAGCTTTCCGCGGAAGACCAGCAGTATCTGGAATTCGGCCGGATGTTTGAAAAGCACTTCTTAAACCAGGGCTTTTATGAAGACCGCACCATCGAACAGACGCTGGATTTAGGGTGGGATCTGCTCTGCCTGCTGCCCAAGGAGTCTCTCGACCGTGTGGACAACGAGGTCTTAGAGAAGTACTACGACCCGAAACGGGCGGAAAAGTTTAAGGGGTGATCCTTTTATGAGTACCCAGGTTTTTCCCACCAAAGGAAACCTCATCAGCACCAAAAAATCCCTCGCTCTTGCCACCATGGGCTATGACCTGATGGACCGCAAGCGCAACATCCTCATCCGGGAACTGATGACGTTGGTGGACGACGCCAAAAAAATCCGGGCGGAGATCGAAACCACCTACGGCAAGGCCTACCGCGCCTTGATGCGGGCTAACGTCACCCTGGGCCTGTGCGCCGACATCGCCAACTCGATTCCCGAGGAAACCGGGGTGGAGATCGGCTACCGCAGCGTCATGGGGGTGGAGATTCCCCACGTGATGCTGGACAGCAAGCCCCCGGAACTCCGGTACGGTTTCAGCCAGGGAAATTCCCTTTTGGACTACGCTTATATCTGCTTTGATAAGGTAAAACACTTAACCGTCCGGCTGGCGGAAATCGACAACGGCATCTACCGGCTGGCCAACGCCATCAAAAAGACCCAACGGCGTGCCAACGCCTTAAAGAACATTATGATCCCCCGTTTTGAGGAGACCTGCAAATATATCACCGACGCTTTGGAGGAAAAAGACCGGGAAGAGTTTTCCCGCTTAAAGGTCATCAAAGCTTCCAAGGCCGCCAAAAAGAACGCATAAATATCTGTTCAGGGAGTGCTCGCAGCACTCCCTTTTTATTATTTCCCCGGCATTCCAAGGCCTTCCGCCTTCATAAAAAGGAAAACTTCCGCAGATGTTTTTCATCGATTTGAAACAAAAAAACGACAAAGAGTTTCCTTTTTTCCTTAATCATTACAGATTGGTTTCAGATCCGACAAGATTTGGTAATTCCCTTCCATTTCTCTCTGAAAACCGCTATACTGGAATCAGAAAAAGAGGAAAGAAGGGATCTTATGAACCAGAAAAAATTAACCCTTTGGCTTCGCCTGCTGGCAGGCGCCGCCGGCTGTGCTTGCTTATTATCCGCCTGCACCGGCGGGAAAACAGTCACTACAGGCGCTTTGATGGGGACGGCTTCTTCCGCCTACAGGGAATCCTCCTCTCATGAAGCGGCCTCCGATGAGGCATCTTCTGCCGGGACATCCTCTGCCCCTGCGCCCGCGGCTTCTTCTAAAGAAGCAAACAGCCGGGTAGAGTCTTCTGCTCCTGCTCCCTCCTCCCGGCCAGCAGCGCCTGTGCCTTCCTCACAAGAGGGAGGCCCTCAAAAAGGAGGCTCCCAAGGCTCGAAAAATCCCGGCTATCTGGACGGCCTGTATGTTCAGCCTCCACCGGAGGATGCAGCCGCCGAAAAGGAAAAGGTGGCCTACCTCACCTTTGACGACGGCCCCAGCAAACAAACCGCCAGGGTTTTGGACATCTTAAAAGAAAAAAAGGTAACGGCCACCTTTTTTGTCATCCATAACGGCAGTAAAGAAGCCGAGACGCTTTATAAGCGGATTGTGGAAGAAGGCCATCAGCTGGCCATTCACAGCTACACCCATGATTATAAAAAGGTCTATCAGTCTGAGCAGAGCTTTTTTGAAGAATATAAAGCTATGCAGGAATTTCTCCAAAAGGTCACCGGGCAAAAGGTGTCCGACTTCCGGTTCCCGGGCGGGAGCAGCAACACCGTTACCTCCAAGGAGCGCATAAAAGGCATCATCCAGCAGTTTAACCGCTTAGGGATCCGGTATTACGACTGGAACGTCTGCTCGGGGGATGCAGAGGGGAAAAAAGCCTCTAAACAAAAAATCGTGGACAACGTTTTAAAAGACGCTGTCAAATATAACGAACCGGTAATTTTAATGCACGACGCGGCCCCCAAGGACACCACTGTCGACGCCCTGCCGGAGATCATCGACGGCCTGCGGAAACAAGGCTATACCTTCGCTTCGGTAAACCACCGGAAAGAGCCTTGCCAGCACCGGAAATATTAGCCTCCCGGAAAAGCTGCCGGACAGTCTGCGATTCACAATCAGGAACATAAACCTGCGTTTTGCATCTCCTCCTTTTTTATAGACAAAAGGGCGCGGCACAAAAAAAGCCGCGCCCTTTTGCACCATTTGCCAATCCATCGGGAGTGTGGTATCATAAAGGAAATACTCCAGTGAAAAAGGAGCAAAAGGTAAGCTATGGCGTCTGACGCATTCCCGGCGGAATACGAGGTGGAAACCCTCAGCGATACCATCCGGGTCTATGTAACCAAACAGCATAAATTCGGCACCGATGCGTTTTTGCTGGCCCACTTTGCCTCCCCCCGGCATAAAGACATGGTCTGCGACCTGGGGACAGGCTGCGGCATCATCCCTCTCATCCTCTGGCGGGACTTTGCACCCAAACAGATTGTGGGGGTGGAGCTGTTTCCCCAGGCGGTGGAGCAGTTTTCCCTTTCGGTGAAACAAAGCGGCCTTATCGGGCGGGTGATCCCCCTTTTAGGGGATTTAAAAACCATTAAGGATCCGGCCTTGCCCGACGGCCGGTTTGATGTGGTCACCTGCAACCCGCCCTATAAGGCCCTGGGCGCGGGAATCCCCAGCGAAACCCCGGCGGAGCTTTCCGCCCGCCACGAGGTAAACTGCACCATCCTGGATGTGTGCCGCCGGGCCTCTAAGCTTTTAAAATTCGGCGGGCGGCTTTGCATCTGCAACCGGCCGGAGCGGCTTGCCGACTGTATGGCCGCCATGCGGGATACCGGGCTGGAGCCCAAGCGCCTGCGGTTTGTGGCCAAATACCCCACCAGCGCTCCCTGGCTGTTTTTGCTGGAGGGAACAAAGGGCGGAAAGCCCTTTATGAAGGTGGAGCCGGTTTTGGCCGTACAGGGAGAAAACGGCTTTTCCAAAGAGCTTTTGCAGATATACGGCAAGGAACAAAACGGCTAGATCATCCGTCCGAAAGGAAGAAACACATGGCAGGACGTTTATATGTGGTGGGGACGCCCATCGGCAATTTAGGCGACTTTTCCCCCCGGGGGGAGGAAGTGCTCCGCCAGGCGGATTTTATCGCCGCCGAGGACACCCGGGTGACCCTTAAACTGTTAAACCATTTTCAGATCAAAAAACCTCTGGTAAGCTATTACGAACACAACCTGCGGGAACGGGGGGAGATGATCCTCGCCCGCATCCTGGGGGGCGAAACCTGTGCGGTGGTGTCCGACGCGGGGATGCCCTGCATCTCCGACCCCGGGGAGGATTTGGTCCGCCTGTGCGCGGAAAACGGCATTGAAGTAAACGTGGTTCCCGGCCCCAGCGCCGCTGTCTCCGCGCTGTGCGTCAGCGGACTTTCCACCTCCCGCTTTTCCTTTGAGGGCTTTTTGAGCACCAATAAGGTGAGCCGCAGCGAGCATCTGGCCCAGATAAAAAACGCCTCCAACACGCTGATCTTTTACGAGGCTCCCCACAAGCTGCTGGCTACCTTGACCGACATGCTCCGGGTGCTGGGCAACCGAAAGATCGCTTTGTGCAAGGAACTCACAAAGCTTCACGAACAGGTGATGCGCACCACCTTGGAACAGGCGGTTATGTATTACACCGAAAATCCCCCCAAGGGGGAATTTGTCCTGGTGGTGGAAGGCGCTCCCCGTAACGAGGAGGAGTTCACCTTGGAATCCGCCGTCCAGCTGGCAAGAGATTTCATGGAAAACGGCCAGCGTCCCTCTGAAGCCGCCAAGCAGGCGGCGGCGGTATCCGGCTTTAAAAAGGCCGATATTTATAAACAGCTCATAGAAAAATAGCTACTCTCTTCTAACATAAACTGACAAGGAGGTTATACCCATGAAACTTTTTGAGCTTAGACACAGCCGTTATCAAAACATCTTTTACTGGATCCCGGCGGTGATATCCGTCGTAATGACGCTTGCGCTGATATGGTTTTTGCCTGACACAATCGTCATCCAGTTTATGGGGGATTTTCTGGAAGGGTTCACCCCCAGCGCCTATTGTTCCCGTTTATTTATTTTGCTGCTGCCGGTGATCCACGTGGGTTATCTGTTTTTAGTGGGATTGTTCCCGGTGATGAAAAAGCCGGTGATCGCCGTGGACGGCGTGCAAAAATTCTGGCGGATCTTTCATGGGATTATCACCGTGCTGCTGTTTTTAGGGCAGCTAGCTTTATTCACCATGAATTTATAGCAGCAAAAAAGGCTTTGGAGAGATTCCTCCAAAGCCTTTTTATTTTGCCCGCTATTCGTTTGTCAGGTGATCTTCCGGGTAGTTGCCCAAAAACTTAAAGTAATCCAGTTCCCGGGACAAGCTGCCCAGCAGATCCAATACCGTTTGATCGGCGATGTTCCCGGTGAAATTAATATAAAAGATGGTATCGAAATTTTTATTCCCCGCCGGACGGGATTCGATTTTCGTCATATTGATGTGGTTGACATAAAACTTTGTCAGCAGCCGGTACAGTTTTCCTTCGGAATTGGGGATGGACAAAGCCACTGAAACGGTATCCGCTTCTTTGGTGGGGTACAGATTTTTGGAAATGCAGATAAACCGGGTGTAGTTTTCTACATTGTTTTGAATATGGCTGCGGAGAATGGAAAGGCCGTGTTCCTTAGCCCCCAGCTCGCTGCATATCGCCCCAAAGGGCTTGTCCGAATTTGCCACCAGCTCTGCCGCTCCCGCGGTGTTGAGCACCTTTTCCGTACGCACCTGGGGCAGCGCCTGTAAAAACTCACTGCACTGGGCCAGCGCCTGCTCATGGGAATAGATGTCGGTAAGCTGGGAAAGGGAAATGCCGGGCCGGGCTGCCAGACAGTGATCCACCCGCACCTTGACCTCCCGGCTGATGTAAAAGTTGTGGCGGCGCATCAGCTCATAGATCTCCCGCACGCTCCCCGCTGTGGAATTTTCAATAGGCAGTATACCGAAATCCACCACGCCTTTTTCCACCGCTTCAAAAACCTTTTCCCAGGTGTCGTAAAACAAAACCTCTTCCCCCGGGAACAAAGCCTGGGCCGCCAGATGGGAATAAGCTCCCGTCACCCCCTGGCAGGCGATGATAGGATGCTCCGGCAACGGGGCCGGATGGGCAAAGCTTTCTCGCAGCATCTCCAGCGTGGGGGTGGATTCATGAATTTTATTTTGCTGGAGGCATTTGCTGATGTCCATCAGATTGGTAAACAGCACCCTGGCTCCGTTGCGGTAAAGAGGAGCGCTGCGCTGTTCGATCTTTTCAAGCAGCTGATCCTCCCGGCCGGTTTGAAAAATGGGCATGCCGTTTTCCTTTTTATATTCTGCCACCTTAGTAGTGGTTTCCATCCGCTGTTCAAACAGGGTTTGTATCTGCCGGTCGATCTCGTCAATTTGATCCCGCAGCTGTTGTAAATCCATGGGTATAGCCTCCTCTAAAATAGCATCATGCAAAATAATACTTTTTCATTATAGCCTTTCCCCTAAAAAAACACAATAAAAAACAGTTCGCACCTCTCTTGTTTTTTGCCCCAGCCCGTTAAATCCTCCCAAAGATGCCCATACTAACCACAAAGACACACGGTAAAAGACAAAAGACAGGAGGAAACCGTTTTATGAAACAAACTATCCTGATGACAGTAGAAGGATTACAGGGGCCCACCGGTGCGCTGGCGGTACAAAAGGCTCTATTTAACCTGGACGGCGTCAGCAAAGCCACTGTCAGCGCTTACGCACACAGGGCTACCATCACCTTTGAGGACAGCGCTGTGTCCGTCGCCAAAATCCAAAAGGCCGTCCGAAACTTAGGTTATCAAACCGGGGAACCGGTAAAAGGTCGGCGGTTTTCCACCGCCGATTCCCATATTACCTTCCGGGTTCCCGCTCTGACAAAAAGCGGCGATCCGGCAAAGCTTTGCCGTTCCCTTCGAAAGCTTCCCGGCGTGGAGCGTGTGGAAACGGATATGGCCGCCAAGCAGATAAAGGTAAGCTTTGATTCCGCCAAGGCGGACGAAGCCCTGATCGCCCGCTCCATCGCCCAAATGGGCTACCGCGCCGAAGGAGAATCCACCAGTGGGCAAGGAGGCCGCCTGAAAAAGAAAGCGGGGCTTTTATGGTCCTCTCTCTGCCTTGGGGTCACAGCGGCGTTTTCCCTTCTCGTTTTTTATCTCGCCCTGGCAGGGATACTCCCCCTCCCCCTGCCTGCGGCCGTCTCCCCGGAGGCTGCGCCCTTAGCCTTCGCCCTTTTGCAGCTTGTTCTGTTTCTCCCCATACTGATAGCGGGGGCTGGGATCCTTATCAAAGGGCTTTTGGGGGTTGTCACCTTCCGCCCCAAAAAAGAAAGCCCGGCAGCCATAGGCGTTTTTGCCTCCCTAGCTTTAAGCGTTTACGGAACCTTCCAGATCGCCTCTGGCGATGTTCAAAACGCCGTCCCGCTGTTTTACAGCCTGGCCGCTTTGATCTTTGTGTTTGCCCAGTGGACCCATCTGCTTGATAAAAAGAGCCAGCGGCTCTTTTTATCAAGCACCGGAAGCTCTCGTACCGGTGCATCCCCCCATGAGGAGGACATCCGCTCCGCCCGCACCCAGCGTGCGGCGGAGATGATCACCCCGCTCCTTGTTTTGTGCGCCCTGCTCACAGCGGTGGTTTGGTGGGCGGCAGGGGATTCCATCGGCCTGCTGGCCCTGCGATTCGCCCTTTTGCTGGCAGCGGCTTGTCCCTGCGGATTTGCCCTTGCCTCCGCGGCGATCTATTATGCCGCTAAAAATGCCGCGGGTGCATCGGTATTTTTTCGGGACGAAGCCGCCATGGAAGCCGCCGCAGATATCCATAATATTCTGTTTTCCGGCGAAAAGATGTTTTACCGGGGCATCCCACGGGTGGTGGATATTTTGGCAAGCAAAGAGGTCTCCGCCCAGGAGGTGCTCGCGGTAGCGGCGGCGGCAGGATACCGCTCCAACCTGAATTTTTGTAAGATCGTCCGCTCCTTCGCCCGAAAAAATGATATCTCCTTTCCCCAGCCGGAGCATACGGAAGACCTTTCTCCCCATGCGTCGGCTGCTACTGTCAACGGGATAACAGCTTTGATTGGCTCCCGGCAGGAGTTAATGGCTCGGGGCGTGCGCTTCCCGGCCCAGGTACCTCCCCCGCCGGAGGGCTGCACCAGCGTTTATGTGGCTTTGGAACGCCGGCTGATCGGCATCCTTTTGCTTCGGGAACCCCGGCGGGAGGAGGCGGAGGAGGCCCTGTCTCTTTTACAAAAGCAGGAGATCCTCATTAAAACATCCCCCGGCACTGGTTCCGGCGAACAGAAGTCCCCCCAGACCGAATCTTCGCCGCCGGCCTCCCTGCAAACCGGGCGCAAAGCCTTTGTCACCGACCGGGTGCCGGCGGAAAACGCCCCCAGTGAAGCGGTGACAATCCTGTTTTCCCCGTCCTTTCTTAAAGACGCCGGCATCGCGGATATCCTAATCGGGCAGGATGATCTGCTCTCCCTTCCCAGTGTTATCCGCCTGTCCCGCAAATTCCGAAGAATCACCCGGCAAAACCTTGTTTTGTGCGCCGCCGCTTCCGCCGCAGGCATCCTGATGGCGTCAGGCGTGCTGTGGCCGTGGAACGCGCCCTTTCTTCCCCTGGCCGCAGCGGGCATCGGGCTTTTGTTTAGCTTGGCTATATGGTTTAATTCCCTGCGCTTGAGAGGATAAGCAAAGCCCGATAGAAAAAAGCGCCCTGTCAACCTGTAGGTTGACAGGGCGCTTTTGATCGGAAAGATATCTTCCCACGCATCTTTCATTGCTGCCGGAAAAGCGGCAGCCAAAAAGCGGCGGTTCCCGGTTGGGAGCCTGCCGCTTTGCTATAAAAAGCGGGATGGGAGCCGGAAAAACCGGCGCGGCAAAAGCTCCCCTAAAGGCGGTGCATCTGCCTTTCCCCCCGGACGGGAAACGTCTGGGGGAATGTGCAGTGTGGCCGCCACTTTCTGCACGCCCTCCCGCGAGCTGTCCGCTCATCCCATTTTATGCTGGGCGGGAGGGTTGGTGCGGCAGGTGAAAAAAGGCCGGGATTTTCTTTTTCTACGGCGGAAAAGCGTTATTTCTCCGATTCCCCGGAAAGAAAAATCTTCCCCCGCAGCAAAACAGGATCTATTTTTACAGAGGGCTTTAAAAATCACTGGCCCAGCGTCTGAATCTCAGACTCATCCAGGGTTCGGAAGTTAAGGCTGTAATAGAACGCCGGCATGTCGTTCCCCCAGCAGTAAAACAGCTGCGACCGAGTGCCGTCCGGATAATAATATTGCAGGAAAAAGCCGGAGGTCATCTCATCCCGGTCGTATTTCATACTTACATACCGCAGCCTGTCAAGCTGGGCGGGATCGCTGACGATATCGCACTGCAGCTCTTTATAATCGTCGGCCAGATTGTAATCATAACCGTCCCACAGGCCCAACGTCAGGTAGTTGCACACTAAAGCTTTGGTCCCCTCGGGGAATTCCCGGAAAGACCGCTGTGTCTCCAGCTCTAAAAGGGCGATGGTGTTGTCAAAGCCGGGGTAGACAAAATAGCAGTTTTCATAGGGGATGCCATAGGTTCCCATTTGGGAATAGGGCACGTCATAATAGTTTTGATATTTTTTGTTTTTATAGTGGTAATAGTAGCCGTCGGGGTTCATGCGGGCTTCCATTTCATCCGACCGAAGGATCACCGCGGCCACCGGGTTTTGATTTAAGTCCGCCTGAGACGCCACCCGGTAATCCTTTTGCATCGCCTCGATCAGGCGCTTGGTCAGTTCTTCATCCGCCGCATAGCTGTAATCCGAGTAGTCGTCGTAAACCATAGCGGTGATGTCCTGGGAAAGATCTAAGGCAAACAAAGGATTTTGCTTTGTCTTATATTCTTCCAGATCGTAGATATTCTTTAGCTGATCCTGGAAGGTATAGTTATTATACCAATACTTGCGGGTCATCGGCAGCCCATTGTTCAAATGATAGGTGAGCGTGATGGTGTTATTATAGTATTCGGTGTTGACCGGGACGCTGTCGTACCGTTTTTGCGGATTCGTCTCTTCATAGACCGGCTCATTATAGGCCGGCTCGTAGGTATAATAAGATCCATAGTCATAATAGTCATAGTAGTCCTTACCGATCTGCTTGTTGCTGCGGCCTAACACAAAGGCCGAATCCTGATCTTTTTTGATTTCATCCACCAGTCCCTGATGCAGCGCAATAAACGCTTTTTTGCTGTCTTGTTCAGTGTATTTAATATTAAAAGGCTGCTGCGTCATGCTCTGCATTGGCTCTGCCAAATATCCATAGGAAGAACCGGTTACCTCAATATACGCCACATCCTCAGCTTTGGGCACCCGGGCCTGATAACCGATCACGTCAAAGCCAACCCCGAAGTATACCAAAGCAAAGCAGACCACCGCCGAACCGTACAGGATTAAAGATTTCCCCAGCTTTTTAAAGCCTCTGGATAAAATGATGTGGACGATTAAGTAAGAAACAAAGGATGCTGCCAAGAAACCGATGACAAAGGAGCTAACAGCGTCTTTCGTATTGCTGTGGGAAGAACTCAGTCCCATCGCCACCACGATCCCCACTGAAAGGCACACAATCACTTTAATCAGCGCTTTCATATAAGGGTAGGAAAACACCCTGCCCGCATACTCGCTTTTGCGCTTGCGATATATCAGAAGGCTTCCCGCCAGAGCAAGCGCCGATACCACCACAAGCACCCCAATAAAACTAATATAATTGCTCGAATAGGAATCCACGTAGCCATAATAGCCTAAATAACCGCCGTAATAACCGACGGAATAGAATAATGCCGCCAACGGCGAAAAAATAATGGTGACATGGGTGATAATATCAGACGAAATCCCGGGGAACCCATACAGCATTCCGTTGAAAAAGCTTTGCAATGCGGCCATTAAAAGCACCCAGCCAACATTAACGGCTACAAGGGTCACCACTGCGTCAAGGGTGGTACCGGTGTTCATCATAATAAAGACCGTCAATGCGTAAAGGCACAGCAGCACAAAAACCACCAACGCCATTCGCTGAAACCCGGCTAAAAGTTCATCCGCAAACGCATAATTGGCCGAGCTGTATCCAGGAATCTGCATATAGTGGCGGTATGCGAGGCCATTTATAACCGTGTCAGCGCTGACGATGACAATAAAGGGGACAAACAGCATGGTGATACCGGCCAGATATTTGGACAAAAACAGCGGCGTCCGCTGAATGGGTAAGGAATGGTATAAGTCAGTGGCTGTTTTGCTGTGCAGATAGCGAAAAACCATCAGCGGAAACAGCACACAAAAAACAATGGGAACCAGTAATCCAATTACATCGATCGGGAATATCGCAAAATTTCCTGAATCAAATAACAGTAAGTAAAGGGATTTTAACGGGTAAATTACCAACAGCAAAAGGGAATAAATCCCGGTCATTCCTAAATTCCGTTTGATTGTATGCCAGTACATATTGCGAAAAATATGATTTTTAGAGGATGATTTTTGAGACATCATATTCAGGCACCTCCGTCGTCCAAATAAAGATTTCCTCCAGGGTTGGAGCCACAGCCTCCAGATATTTGGGAGAAAAGGCGTTTAGTCTTTCTAAGACCTCGTCCCGATCTCCCCGGATAATCCAGTTTTGCATGGAGCCTTGCATCTGGTTGACATGCAGAAGTTCCAGCCCTGCGGCGGCAGCGACATCTTCTGCTGGCTTGTCCAAAACGATTTGCACGCTTTGGATATTGCCTTTCAGATCATCAATATCGCTGTTTAACAAAAAGTGCCCCTGGTGAATCAGCCCCACATGATCGCATAAATCTTCCAGTTCCCGCAGGTTGTGAGAGGCGATCATGACAGTCATGCCGTATTCAGCAACCGATTCACTGATTAAGCTTTTTAAGGATTTCCGAATAAACGGATCCAGTCCGTCAAAGGCTTCGTCCAGCAGCAGCAGGCGCGGCCTGCACGCAAACGCCAAAATCAGCGCCGCCTGCCGCTGCATCCCCTTGGACATAGACGCAATCGGCGCCTTGGGATCAATGGGAAAAATCGTGAGCATTTTCCTGTAGATTTCCACATCAAAGTTTTGATAAATAAGCTTATAAAAATCCGCCATTTTTCGAACGGTGCCCTGGTGAAAATAAAACGGCGTGTCTGGCAGGAAAAAGATACCGGTTTTTATTTTGGCATTATCGTAGATGCTTTCGCCGTCCAGAGTAATAAGCCCTTCATTCGGGTAATAAACGCCTGCCAACAACCGCAAAAAGGTTGACTTTCCGGAGCCGTTTGTTCCAACAAGACCGTATACACACCCAGATGGAATTTCAACATTAACATTGTCTAACGCAGAAAATTTGTCAAATCGTTTTTGTAGGTTAATCGCACAAATCAAGGTGATTCATCTCTCTTTCACAAGGAAATGTTTTGGATCAGATTAATCAGTTCTTCTTTCGTAATCCCGGTGCGCAAAGCGAGTTCCGCTTTCTCAATAAAAGCTTTCCGAGCCTGCTCTCGAAGCTCATTATTCGCTAAGGGCGTGTCAGAAATAAAAGATCCTCGTCCGCCCGCCGTATAAATGACCCCCTGCATTTCCAGAATGCGATAGGCTTTTTGTACCGTGTTGGGATTAATGCCGAGTTCTACCGCTAAACTCCGAATAGATGGCAAAGAATCGCCGGGTTGCAAAATACCAAAGGCGCACTGTTGAATAATATTTCTGACAATTTGCTCAAAAACCGGAATACGGCTGCCGAAATCGAGTTGGATACTCATTCGCCTCCTTTCATGATTCAGATACCTTTGTACTACAGTGTACTAGTTCAAATAGTACACTTGATATGTACATTATAGTTGACAAAAATACAAATGTCAATAAAAAATACAAAAAACAGCAATTATTTATACATTGTTTTATAAAAAACACCGGCGGATACCCTTTGGAATCTGCCGGTGCAAACAAGCCGCGCTTTCCCATTGCGGGCTTAATTTTCTCTTTAATCATGCTGGCGAAGCCATTTGACGGTGTCTTTCAGCGTTTCAAACAACGGCCTGCTTTTATATCCGAACTGCTCCGTCGCTTTTTTATGGGAAAAGCAGGCGTTGGTCCCCAAGGTGAACAACGAATACCGGGTGTACAGCGGCGGCTGATGTCTGAGCCTGTAATACATCTCTGATAAAGGCGCCGTCCCTTTGGCAAACCACAACGGCAGCACGGTTTTTACCTCCCGCTGCCCGCTGATCTGGTGCAGCAGCCTTAACAGCTCCTGCACGGCGCAGTAATGACCGGATAAAACATAGCCTTCTCCGGCCGGAGCAGCATCTACCGCTTTCACAATCCCTTCCGCCACGTCCCGGACGTCTACGAAATCATAGCCGCCCTTAACGCAGGCAAACAGCCTGCCGCTTAAATAATCCCGTACCAGCTGGGTCAGGTGGCCATGCCCATAATCACCCGGCCCCAGAATTCCTGAAGGGTATACCGCCACCGGCTCAAGCCCGATGCGGCGGCTTTGCAGCACGAACTGGGTCGCCCGCGCTTTTGTCTTGGCATAAAGCCCTTCTACCAGCTTGGGAGCAAGCGACGACGGTTCCGCGATCACTTCCCCTTTTGGCTTTTCCGGGATTGCATGGACAGAACTGGTGTAAAGGATCCGCCGCACGCCATGCCTGCGGCAGCAATTAAGCAGATTCTTGGTTCCCATTACATTAACGTCAAAAACATCCTGGCGGTAGCGGGACGCAATCGAGACAATGCCGGCAGTGTGAATCACTTTTACCTGTTCCGGCGTATCCGTTTCAAACAGTGGATCCAGCGTCTCAGGAATAAGAAGGTTCCCTTTATACAGCTTGACCGCTACGCCCTTTAAGGCCCCATTTGACGCCCCGGGGAGCACCAGTCCCCGCACGTTTTTCCCTATCTGCACCAACCGACGGATTACCGTATTGCCTACATGGCCTTCCGCACCTGTTACAATATATAGTTCGCTCATCACAAGGCCTCCCTTCAACCGATCAATCAGGACACCCTTCCTCAGTTTTATTATAGCAAGTATATTGAATAAAACACCGGCGTTTATTTAAATAATCTTTAAAAAAGACAGATCCTGTTTTCACAGGAACGATGTCGTATATAGGGAAAGCCTCCGCAAGCGTTATAACGCTTGCGGAGGCTTTGGGTGAATGTTTATTAGCTGTAAAGATTATGGGAGCCTTTGAAGCTCAGATCAGTCATGATTGATCTCAATCTCACCATGTTCTTTCTCAAATTCAGCAACACGCTTTTTCAGGTACTGCTCAATTTCCTTGTTGGCAGAACGTCCCTCGGATTCGGCAATATACCGGAATTTTTGAAAAAGCAACCGGTCAACCCGCAGCGTATACCGCAAAAGCTTATCTTCCATTTTGGATATTCCCCTTGTTTTTAATTATTTTAGCACATGCCTCTTTGATGTTATAATGAACTGTATCAGGAACGCGAAAAATATAAAAAAATCCATCTGTACTTAACTTTTCCCCGGCACCTTCTACTATAGGGGAAAGCCAATGAAAATAGGCTCTGGTATCTGCCTCACGGATTGCCTGTATCAAATAATAATCAAAGAGGATAACCGCGTTTTCTGAAATATCATGGGAGTCATTATCCATGCGGATATATGTATTAAGCAGCGGATCGGTAATTTGATGGCTATATTCATGCAGCAGCGTAAAAAATGTATCGTCGATTCCCTCCGTGTTTTGAGGGAACGGGGCAAATGCGCCGGGTTCTCCATCCCTGCTGCTGAAACCACGGCCATTGCGCGTAAGGCTGAAAGATAAATACGCCGCTGTGTTTTGGTGAAGCGAGCCAAACAAGCACTCATACGGATGAAATTTCGCCCGCAGAAGATTTTCAATAGAAATTCTTTGACTGGATATTCCCCGGTATGTATCTTCCCAAAAGGCAAAATACATGGCGGATTCACCATCCAGCAACTGAATAAATGGCTGGATAAACATCTCTTTATCTCTATCCGTAAAGCCCTGATGACCCAGCAGCATCTGTCTTAATTCATCCCAGCCGGTAGAATAAAACGGCAAAAAGTTTATGATCGATAATCTCTCAAAATTCTCATTGTAGTAGCCTTCCATTGAGGCAGGGATGATCCAATCGCTATTTCTCAGCCGTTTCATAAAATCGATGTAAGCGGGCGAATACAAGTCAGAAGCGTTATGAACATGGAGATGCGCCAATCCATGATACAGCAAATCAATATGCTTTCCATATTTAAAATCCATCTGCATAGAGCCCCCTCTTTTCTTATATACCTACAGCGTGGATATATGCGGATATATATTATTATATCATGGAGAAACAAACAAATCGATCGCTGTTAAACAATCGACTTGTTTTAAAGTATTCTTACAGTAAACGCGAGCGGCATGGCAAAAGAAAAAGCTGAACCTGGAACGCGAACTGCGTCCAAATTCATCCTGGGAAAAGTTTACAAAAAATGCCCGCAAAAGGTTGGTAGCGGCAGCGAGCCGTTGTAAGTGCGTTTACAAGCGAACAGGCGAGCCAGGCGTGACCTTTTGCGGAAAAGGAGGAACAGTGGAGCGGGTGACTGATTTTTTATAAAATAAAAAATCGGAACGAGCGAAACTCGTTCCGACGTGGGAAGCGTTGACAAAATAGATACCGCTGAAAAGATGAAATAAAAAACTGAACCCGGAACACAAATTGTGGCCAGGTTCAGCCATGGTCACATATGGAGAACTGCGAGTTCTGGATACCATTCAGGAACTTCTGAATAAGCGGTTTTTATAACGTTCTGTTTAAGTTGTCAGCTGAAGAGATATTTATTCAGCACATGGGGGTTCTTCTATGGTACAATGGCTATAAGACCTTGTATATCTTTCCTCAGAGAGAGGAGGTGAAGTGTTATGGGAAAGTATACGGACGACGAGATTCGGTCCATGCCAAAAATCACTGCTAAGATTGCCGCAGATTATCTTGGAATATCTCCTATGATGGTAACCTTGGGCATGAGAAATAATGTGCTTCCAATTGGTTTCGCCATCAAAAAAGAAGACAGATACAGCGAGAGCTGGAGCTATAACATCATTCCGGAACGATTAATTGCTTATAATCATGGCAGGATTAATGAGATTCAAGTCCAGAATATTGAAAAGAGTTTAAACACCATAATCAAACAGTTCGAAGAAATGAAACACGACTTGGTTTTTCTATTAAAAGAAAACGAGGAATTGGAGGGATAAAACAGTTCTTGGCAATTATTGCGTCAGACGATGATGCGAAAAAAGCGCAGCAGGTTCAGACTGAAAAGAAAAACGAAGCTGATTTAGATAGGAAGGAGGTTGGAGAGACGATGCCTTCACTTACAGTTGAATTAACACGAAAGGAACTCTATGAAGAAATATGGACACTTTCAGTAGCGGGGGTTGCAAGAAAGTATGGCATTCCATACGCCAAATGCTTGACGCAGATCAAGGCAGCTCAGATTCCCGTTCCTCCCTCCGGCTACT
>CALXBH010000042.1 GCA_944386475.1 uncultured Clostridia bacterium
TTCCCCTGTCCACCGGAGAAGCTTTTTAAGAAAATTCGCCGCGGGGGGCGGGCATTCGGCTCATGAACAGACCGCCGGCGCCAAAGGGGGGGAATACGCGGCCCGGTATCTGATGGAAAAAGGCTACGACATTTTGTGCCGCAATTACCACGGCGAGTACGGAGAGATCGATTTGATTGCCCACAAAGGCGAGATACTGGCCTTTGTGGAGGTGAAAACCCGCCGCCCCGGTTCGATGGTTTCCCCCCGGGAGGCGGTGGGGAAAGCAAAACAGCAGCGAATCATTAAAACCGCCCTGCAATATCTGGCGGAGCATCCGGCGGAGGTTCAGCCCCGGTTTGATATGATCGAGGTTGCAATGGGTTCTAAGACGGAGCCGTAAGCCATAAACCATATGGAAAACGCATTTTGGGCCTAAATGCCAGTAATGAGAAAGGCGGCGGCAAGATGAAGTATTTTGACCTGCACTGCGACACGGTGTACGAATGCTCCGAAAAGGGGAAAGAGCTTTTAAAAAACGATTTACAGATCTCCTTAAAGGGCGGAGAGAATTTTGAAAGCTGGGTGCAGACCTTTGCCTTTTGGATCCCCGATGTACTGCGGGGGGAGGACGCCTACCGGCAGTTTTTAAAGGAGTATGCCTTTTTGTCCCGGGCCCTTGAACAAGAGAAGCAGCTGCACCTGTATACTCCCGGCGCCCCTATGGCCCCCGGCCACTGTTACGCTATCCCCTCGGTGGAGGGCGGGGCCGCTTTGGGCGGCGTTCTCTCCCGGGTGGAGGAACTGCATCAAAAAGGGGTGCGGATGATGACCCTGACCTGGAACGGGGACAACGAGATCGCCGGGGGCATTTACGGTTCCTCGGGACTCACCCCCTTCGGCGAACAGGTGGTGGCCGAGATGGAGCGGCTGCACATGGCGGTGGATGTCTCCCATTTAAACGATCAAAGCTTTTGGGCGGTGGAGAAAAAGTTAGGCCGCCCCTTTGCGGCGAGCCACTCCAACGCCCGGAGCATCTGCTCCCACCCCCGCAACCTCACCGACGACATGATCCGGGCCATCATTGAGCGCAAGGGCCTTATCGGCATTAACTTTTATGTGGATTTTTTATCCGACTCCAAAGAGGCCGGGTTTGAAGACATCCTCCGGCATATGGAGCATATTTTGGACTTAGGCGGGGAGGATGTGCTGGCTATCGGCTCGGATTATGACGGCGCAACCCTTCCGGACTGCATAAATTGCGTCAAAAAGATTGAAAAACTATATGAGGTTATGGTACAATATTTTGGTGAAAAGCTGACCGGACGCATTTTGTATGACAATGCGCAGGCGTTTTACCGGCAGTATGTATTTTAAGCGGCCTTGTGAATGAAAAGGCCGTTCCCGGAAAGGATAGGAACGACGATGAAGTATAAAAGCACCAGAAACAGCGGCTTATCGGTGACGGCGGCCCAGGCCATCGCCCAGGGGATCTCCTCCGAAGGGGGGTTGTTCGTCCCCGAATCCCTGCCCAAGATTACGGCGGAGGATTTAAAAGCCTTAGCCGGCAAAAGCTATGTGGAGCGGGCGGAGTTTGTCCTTAGCAAATTCCTCACCGACTTTAGCGCCGAGGAGCTTTCAAACTGCGTGCGCAGCGCCTATACCGCCGAGAAGTTCGGCAGCGACGACATCGCCCAGATCGCCCATTTGTACGACGGCACCTATATGCTGGAGCTGTGGCACGGTCCCACCTGCGCTTTCAAGGATATGGCGCTTCAGCTTTTGCCCCACCTGCTCACCGTTTCCGCAGGGAAAACCGCCCAGGGCAAGGAGATCGTGATTCTGGTAGCTACCTCCGGAGACACCGGCAAGGCGGCGCTGGAAGGCTTTAAAGACGTCCCCGGCACCAAGATTTTGGTGTTTTATCCCGAGGACGGGGTCAGCCATATGCAAAAGCGCCAGATGACCACCCAGGAGGGCGGCAATGTAGGCGTGTGCGCCATCAAAGGAAATTTTGACGACGCTCAAAACGGGGTCAAGGCGATCTTTACCAGCAAAGAGATGGTGGAAAAATTAGCCGAGAAAAACCGGATGTTCAGCAGCGCCAACTCCATCAACTGGGGACGGCTGGTGCCCCAGATCGTCTACTACATCTCCGCTTACTGCGAGCTGATGGCGGCCGGGGAGATTTCCTGCGGCGATCCCATCAACGTGGTGGTCCCCACCGGAAACTTCGGGAACATCCTGGCGGCGTACTACGCCAAGGGCATGGGCCTTCCGGTCAACAAGTTTATCTGCGCCTCCAACGCCAACAAGGTGCTCACCGACTTTATCAACACCGGCGTCTACGACAAAAACCGGGAATTCCACACCACCATTTCTCCCTCTATGGATATTTTGATCTCCAGCAACTTAGAGCGGCTGTTGTATGCTCTGTCCGGGGAGGACGACGGGATCATCTCCCAGTGGTTTACGCAGCTGAAAACCGAGGGCAAATACACCGTCAGCGAGGAAGTGAAAGCAAAGCTCCAGGCGGAGTTTGTGGGCGGCTACTGCGACGACGAGGCTACCAAGGCCACCATTAAAGCGGTGTTTGACAAATACTCCTACCTGTGCGACACCCACACGGCGGTGGCGGTCAAGGTGTACGAGGATTACAAAGCGAAAACCGGCGACACCACCAAGGCGCTCATAGCCTCCACGGCCAGCCCCTATAAATTCACCGGGGCGGTGCTGGAAGCGCTGTGCGGCGAAGCTCCCGATATGGACGACTTTGCCCAGGTGCAGAAATTGGGAGAGATTTCCGGACTTCCGATCCCTGCGGCGCTGGCCCAGTTAAAGGAAAAACCGATCCGCTTTACCGGCAGCATCGAAGCCGGCGAGATGCCCGAAACCGTGCTTTCCATGCTGGACTAACCTTGCTTTCAGGTAATCATAAAAAATTAAAGTGAACACGAAACCGTGTTCACTTTAATTATTCGCCTATGGGAACAAGAGGTTATTTCTGGGCCTTAAAGGTCTGACAGTTGGTTTCCTGACAGTCGCATGCGGACTGAGGGCCTACCTGAATGGCGCTGGCGGTGCAGCAGCACTGCTGGTTGTTGTAAACGCAGTTTGTCACATCGCATTTTACGTGGTCAAGGGTCGTTTTGTTTTTGTTTTCAAAATTGTTCATCATGGTTTCAAGACTCCTTTTTATAAATTAGAAGCAGCCATTTTAACAATGGCACAGTCTTATTATAAGTTTAATAGGCCGGTTTATTCACAAAACCGGCTGGAAAGGAGGGGCGCGTTTGGCGTTGTATGCCATTGCGGATCTGCACTTGTCTTTAGGAACCGACAAGCCGATGGATATTTTTAAAGGCTGGGAAAATTATGTGGAGCGGCTTGAGGAAAACTGGATGAAAAAGGTTTTGCCGGAGGATACGGTGGTTATTCCGGGAGATATCTCCTGGGGGATGACGATGGAGCAGGCCAAAGCGGACTTTGCGTTTATCCACGGGTTAAGCGGCAAAAAGATCATTTTAAAGGGAAACCACGATTACTGGTTTTCCACCAAAAACAAAACCGAACAGTTTTGGGCGCAAAACGGTTTCGACAGCTTATATATGCTCTTTAACAACACTTTTGTCTATGAGGATTACTGCCTGTGCGGCACCCGCGGCTGGATGAACGAGAAGGGCGAACAGGCGGACAAAAAGGTTTTGCTCAGAGAGGCGGGCCGGCTGCGGCTGTCCTTGCAGGAGGGAGAAAAAACTGGAAAAGAACCCATCGTCTTTTTGCATTACCCGCCGGTTTACGCTTCGGATGAGTGTTATGAGATCCTGGCGGTGTTAAAAGAATTTGGCGTCAAACGCTGCTATTACGGGCATATCCATGGCTACGCCCAGGGATATGCCATTAACGGGGAACGCAACGGCATTGATTTCCGTTTGATATCTGGTGATTATATCCAATTTGATCCGGTAAAAATCTTGTAAAATATGGCATTAAGGCGAAATGCAAAAAAGGAACTGGTCACGGGGTTCTTTCTGTGATATAGTTATTAAGATAGCCAATACCCGCTGGTTTTGGCGGATTATCGTAGCTTGGGAGGAAGTAGAAAATGAGTTTGACTTCATCAAACAAAATTGAAACCAATAAATATGAGCTGACCGTGGAAGTAGACGCGCAGGCTTTTGAAGAGGCGCTGGAAAAAGCGTACCGCAAAGAGGGGAAAAAGATCACCATCCCCGGTTTCCGGAAGGGCAAAGCGCCCCGGAAAATGATCGAAAAATTATACGGCGAAGGCGTATTTTTCGAGGATGCTGTCAATGCTAGTTATGGCGCCGCTCTGCAGGAAGCTATCGACGAGGCGAAGCTCACCCTGGTGGACCGCCCCGAGGTAGAGGTGCTGGAAGTTTCCAAAGAAAAAGGCTATACCTTTAAAGCCACCTGCATCACCAAGCCCGAGGTGGAAGTGACCGATTACAAGGGCATCAAGGTGGAGAAGAATATCAAAGAAGTCACCGACGCGGACGTGGACGCGGAAGTAAAACGGGTGCAGGAGAGAAATGGCCGGATCATTTCGGTGGACGACCGCCCGGCACAGATGTCCGACAACACCATCATCGATTTTGAAGGCTATCTGGACGGCGAAAAATTTGACGGCGGTTCTGCTGAAAAGTTCAGCCTCACGCTGGGTTCCGGCCAGTTTATCCCCGGCTTTGAGGAGCAGATCGTGGGCCACAGCGTAGGAGACGAGTTTGACGTCAACGTCACCTTCCCCGAGGATTACCACGCGGAGGAGCTCAAGGGCAAAGCGGTTGTCTTTAAAGTGAAGCTCCATGAGATCCAGACCCGGGAGCTGCCTGAGCTGGACGACGAGTTCGCCAAAGACGTCAGCGAGTTTGACACCCTGGCGGAGTATAAAGAGGACGTTCGCAAAAAACTTACCGAGCAGAACGAAAAAGCGGCGGACACCGATGTGGAAAACAAGCTCATCGACGCGGTGATCGACAATATGAAAGCGGAGATCCCCCAGGTGATGTTTGAAAACCGCATCACCGAGAGCGTGCGGGAGTTCGAGTACCGGCTCCAGTCCCAGGGCCTCAATCTGGAGACCTATTTGCAGTACACCGGCATGGAGATGGACGCTTTCCGCAAAACCTTTGAAGAGCAGGCTCAGAAACAGGTCAAGATCCGCCTGGCTTTGGAGAAGATTGTGGAGCTTGAGAATATTGTTCCCACCGAAGAGGAAGTCAATGAGGAATATACCCGCCTGGCAGAACATTACAGCATGGATGTTGATAAGGTGAAATCCCTGATCCCTGCGGCGGATCTTTCTCTGGATCTGGCTGTCAACAAGGCGATCGATCTGATCAAGGATTCCGCAGACGTGACCGAGGTCAAGGGCGAGGGGGAAGAACCCAAGAAGAAACCCGCTGCCAAAAAGACTGCGGCTAAAAAGACCACTGCCAAAAAGGCAGAAGACGGGGAAGAAAATGCGGAGGAAGCTCCCAAAAAGAAAACCACCCGCAAAAAAGCAGAGAAAACCGAGTCTGCTGAATAAGCGGATCCCCACAATTTAAACGGCAAATTGTATTTACGGAGGTGTGCGCCATGAGTTTAGTACCTATGGTTGTTGAACAAACAAGCCGCGGCGAGCGGTCATATGATATCTATTCCCGACTGTTAAACGACCGGATTATTATGCTGTCCGAAGAGGTCAACGATACCACAGCAAGCCTCATCGTTGCCCAGCTTTTGTACCTGGAGGGCCAGGATCCGGACAAGGATATTTCCTTTTATATCAACAGCCCGGGCGGTTCCATTACTTCCGGCATGGCGATTTATGACACCATGCAGTATATTAAATGCGACGTGTCCACCATCTGCATCGGCATGGCGGCTTCGATGGGGGCGTTTTTGCTGGCGGCGGGTACAAAAGGCAAACGCCTTGCCCTGCCTAACAGCGAGATCATGATCCATCAGCCCTCCGGCGGAAGCCAGGGCCAGGCCACCGATATCCAGATTCAGGCGGAGCGGATTTTGCGGATGAAAAAACGCTTAAACGAGATGCTGGCGGCAAACACCGGCAAACCTTTGGAGCAGATCGAGCGGGATACCGAGCGGGACAACTTTATGTCCGCAGAGCAGGCGAAGGAATACGGCCTGATTGATAAGGTGATTGCTCATCGCTAGAAAGAGCGTGTTTTAACAGAATAACCTCCCTTTTACGAGGGGGGTTGTTGTGTTTTGTGTGCGCATATAACAGAAAAACGGAGTCGCGGCAAAGGCAGAGCTTTTTGCCGTTTGATGGAGGATTTATGGCAGGAATCGACGAAAAAGGAGTACCGCGCTGCTGCTTCTGCGGCCAGCCGGAAAGCAAGGTAGCCCGGATGCTGTACGGCAACGGGGCCTATATCTGCGACGAGTGCGTGGAACTATGCTATCAGATGCTGGTCAATGACGGGACGCTGGAGGCGATCCCTCACCGCCCGTCGCGAAGCCATCAGTCGGAGGAAGAAACCCCTATTTTAAAACCGGCAGAGATCAAAAAGATTCTGGACGATTACATCATCGGCCAGGATCAGGCAAAGATGACCTTGTCGGTGGCAGTGTATAACCATTACAAACGAATCTTCTGCGGCCAGGACGATGACGATATCCGGCTGCAAAAGAGCAATGTTCTGTTGCTGGGTCCCACCGGTGTGGGCAAAACTTTGCTGGCCCAGACGCTGGCCCATGCGCTCAACGTGCCCTTCGCCATCGCCGACGCCACCACGCTAACCGAGGCCGGTTATGTGGGCGAGGACGTGGAAAACGTCCTGGTGCGGCTGCTGCAGGCGGCGGACTACGATGTGGAAGCCGCTGAGCGGGGCATTATCTACATTGACGAAATCGATAAGATCGCCCGGAAGTCGGAGAACACCTCCATCACCAGGGACGTCAGCGGCGAGGGCGTACAGCAGGCGCTGCTCAAGATTTTGGAAGGAACCATCTCCAACATCCCGCCTCAGGGCGGCCGTAAGCACCCCAATCAGGAGTTTATCCAGATCAACACCTGGAACATCCTGTTTATCTGCGGCGGCGCTTTTGACGGGCTGGAAAAGATTATTGAAAAGCGCCTGGGAAGCGGATCGCTGGGGTTCGGCGCTGATTTAAAGGACAAAACCGAGCGCAATGTGGGCGAGCTGTTTAAAGAGATCACCCCTCATGACCTGGTGAAGTTTGGGCTGATCCCCGAGCTGGTAGGCCGGCTTCCGGTGATTACCTCGTTAAACGATCTGGATGAGGATTCTTTGGTGCGGATTTTGACCGAGCCCAAAAACGCGCTGGTCAAACAGTATACCTATCTCTTCTCGCTGGACGGCGTTCAGCTGGAGTTTGAGCCTGACGCGTTGCGGGCGATTGCCGCCAAGGCCATCGAGCGCAAGACCGGAGCCAGAGGCCTCCGGGGCCTGATGGAAGAGGTGCTGGGGGATCTGATGTTTGAGGCTCCCACCAGCGGGACCATCGAAAAGATCATCATCACCAAAGAGGCGGTGCAGGGCGCTCAAAAGCCTAAAATTATCGAGAACAAAAACAAAAAGCCTCCCCAGCTGATGATGCCCAAACGGGCGCTCCCCAGTGAGGACGGCCGCCGCTTTGTGTAACGTTTCCTTTGGAAAAAGCTTCGTTAAATGGCAAACATTTAACGAAGCTTTTTTGGTGAATTCTGCCGCTTTTAGTTGCAAAAAAGCGTGCAAGCCGCTATAATAGAAAAAACAAGGACAGCTTTATCCCTACCGAAACGGCGGCGTAAATTTTGAAAGGCCAGCTGTTTTGAAGGGTGGGGAAGGTTTCATCCTGGATGTCCGTTATGAATTATGACGGGTGACAAATTGCAGAATTTTCAGTTTCCGCTCCGGGCGGAATGGATAGAAAGGTTTAAGAAATGATGGAGAAAGCAACCGTAAAACGCACAGCAGCGCCACTCGTGATTCCGGCGCTGGCCATGAGAGGTCTTGTTTTGTTCCCTCGCATGGTGCTGCATTTTGACGTGGGACGAAAAAAATCCATCGCCGCTTTAAACGCGGCCATGGAAAACGGACGAAAGATCTTTTTAATTACCCAAAAGGATGCCGAGGTGGAAGAGCCCGGCTTTAAGGACCTGTATACGGTGGGCGTAGTCGCCCAGATCCAGCAGCTTTTGCGGGTGTCGGGGGACACTGTGCGGGTGCTGGTGGAAGGGGAATACAAAGCAAGGCTCAAAGAACTCACCGTCACCGAACCTTATCTGGAAGCGGTGGTGACCAAAATCCCTCCCTCCCGCAAGGTGATCGACCCCATCCGGTCGGAGGCGCTGGTTCGTTCGGTGAAACAGGTGTTTGAGTATTACTGCGACATGGTGCCCAAAATGCCCAAGGAGACCATCGACATGATCTTCGCGGAGGAGGATCCCTACAGCCTGTTTGACCAGGTGGTGCAAAACGTGATTTTGCGCCACGAAGCCAAGCAGTACATCTTAGAGCAGAGGGATATTTTAAGCGGCCTGCAGGCCCTGGCGGAAGAGCTGGGCCGGGAGGCGGAGGTCCTGCGGTCGGAGCGGGATGTATTAGAGCAGGTCAAGGAGCAGATGGACAAAAACCAGCGGGATTACTTTTTGCGGGAGCAGATGCGGGTGATCTCGGAGCAGCTGGGGGAAGGGGACAATACCCAGGACGAGGCCATGGAGTTTGCCGACCAGATCCAGGCCATCCAGCGCATCCCCGACGACTCCCGGGAAAAGCTGATGAAGGAGTGCGAGCGGCTTTATAAAATGCCCCCCAACTCCCAGGAGGCAAACGTTATCCGCAACTATCTGGAAACCTGTCTGGAGCTCCCCTGGGACAAAGAGACCAAGGACAAGCTGGATCTTGACCGGGCCAAAAAGATCCTGGACCGGGATCACTACGGCCTGGAAAAGGTCAAGGAGCGGATTTTGGAAAGCCTGGCGGTGCGAAAGCTCTCCCCCGATATCAAAGGGCAGATCATCTGTTTAGTGGGCCCGCCCGGCGTGGGCAAAACCTCTATCGCCAAGGCGGTGGCAGCAGCCATGGGGCGCAACTATGTGCGGCTGTCCTTAGGGGGCATCAAGGACGAATCGGATATTAGAGGACACCGGAAAACCTATATCGGCGCCATGCCGGGGCGGATTATCACCGCCTTAAAGCAGGCGAAATCCCGCAATCCCCTGATGCTGCTGGACGAGATCGACAAGATGGGCTCGGACTTCCGGGGCGATCCTTCCTCCGCTATGCTGGAGGTTTTGGACAGCGAGCAGAACTACGCTTTCCGGGATCATTATATCGAGATTCCCTTTGATTTAAGCGACGTGCTGTTTTTGACGACGGCCAACACCCTGGACACCATCCCCGCCCCGCTGTTAGACCGCATGGAGGTCATCGAGCTTTCCAGCTATACCAGGGAGGAAAAATTCCAGATTGCCAAGCGGCACTTGGTAAAAAAACAGGTACATAAGCACGGGCTGACCGGGAAAAACTTCCGGATTGCAAACGACGCTCTGTACATGCTCATCGACAACTACACCCGGGAGGCGGGTGTCCGCAAGCTGGAGCGGAGCATTGCCACCCTCTGCCGGAAGGCGGCCAAAGTGGTGGCACAGGACGAAAATGCCAAGGTGTCGATTACTGCCAAAAACCTGCCGGACTTTTTGGGCCCCAAAAAGTTTTTGCCCGAGAGGATTTTGTCCTCCGATCAGGTGGGGGTTGTCACCGGCCTTGCCTGGACCATGGTGGGCGGCGAGACCATGCAGATCGAGGTGTCGGTGCTGGAAGGCTCCGGCCGGCTGGAGCTCACCGGCAGCTTAGGCGACGTGATGAAGGAATCCGCCAGAACGGCGGTGAGCTTTGTCCGCAGCCTGGCGCCCCAATACGGCATTGACAAAGATTTTTACAAAACCAAGGATATCCACATCCATGTGCCGGAGGGCGCCGTGCCCAAAGACGGTCCCTCGGCGGGCATTACGCTGGTGACGGCGCTGGTCTCCGCTTTGTCCGGCATCCCCGTCAAACGGGATGTGGCCATGACCGGTGAGGTCACCCTGCGTGGGCGGGTGCTGGCCATCGGCGGGCTGAAGGAAAAATCCATGGCGGCTTACCGGGCGGGGGTAAAAACCGTCATCATCCCCCAGGAGAATAAGGCGGATCTGGCCCAGTTTGACCCGGTAGTCACCGACGCTATCACCTTCCTCCCGGTGGAGCATGTGACCCAGGTGCTTAAATACGCTCTGCGCATGCCGGCCGCCAACAAGCAGGAACAGGAGCCGGAGGGGGAGGACCTTCCCCTGCCGCCGGCGCCGCCTAAGGAGAATACGGCGGCGGCCGTGCCCTCCTGACCGAAAGGAACGACAGCAAGATGAATTTTAACAAAGCGAAGTTTCTCACCTCCTACGGCCGGATGTCCCAGATGCCGCCCTCCACGGCGGTAGAGATCGCCTTTGCCGGCCGCTCCAACGTGGGGAAAAGCTCTTTAATCAACAAGCTGCTCAATCGGAAGGCGCTGGCAAGGGTCAGCGCGGTGCCGGGGAAGACGGTCACCATCAATTTTTACGAGGTGGACGGCGCCCATTTTGTAGACCTGCCGGGCTACGGCTACGCCAAGGTGGCCAAGTCGGAAAAACAGCGCTGGTCGGAGCTGATGGAGGGCTATTTTAACGCGGACCGGGATTTGGGACTGGTGGTGTCCTTGATCGATATGCGCCACCCGCCCACCGGCCTGGACGTGGATATGGTGAACTACCTCATCGACCGGGAACTTCCGTTTATCGTGGTGCTCACCAAGGCGGACAAGCTGAGCAATAAGCAGCGGGAGGAGCGCCTGGCGGCCTTTCGGACCGAGATTCCCTGCGGGGATCAGATCACCATGCTGCCGGTGTCCTCTGAAAAAGGGGACGGCATCGAGGAGCTGCGGGAGCTGATCGCGGAGATTTGCGAGGAAGAATAAATGTAGGCATAAGGCTTAACAGTTTACCCATCACAAGGAGGAAATAAACATGCTGCTGACAAACAATCTGACTGTAAATGAACAAGGACATCTGGCCATCGGTGGAGTAGACACGGTGGAGCTTGCCCGGGAATACGGAACTCCTCTTTATGTGATGGATGAAGGACGGATCCGTTTGGCCTGCCGCCAGTTTAAGCAGTCTATTGATAACTACTACGGCGGCCGGGGCATCGCTCACTACGCCAGCAAGGCGTTTTGCTGCAAGGAGATGTGCCGTATCATTGCGGACGAGGGCCTGGGGCTGGACGTGGTTTCCATCGGGGAGCTTTACACCGCTATGTCGGTAAACTTCCCGCCCGAGCGCATCGGTTTTCACGGCAACAACAAAACCGAGGAGGAGCTCCGCTATGCGCTGGAATGCTCGCTGGGCCATATTATCGTGGACAACCTCACCGAGCTGGAAACCCTTGACCGCATCGCCGGGGAGATGGGCAAAAACGCCCGGATCATGTTTCGGGTAAAGCCCGGCATCGAGGCCCATACCCACGAGTTTATCATGACCGGCCAGATCGATTCCAAGTTTGGCCTTGCCCTGGAAAACGGCGAGGCGATGGGGGCGGTCAAGCGCGCCCTTGCTATGAAAAATGTGACGCTGGGCGGCCTTCACTGCCACATCGGCTCCCAGATCTTTGATATCGACCCCTTTGTGATGGCGGCGGACGTGATGCTCCACTTTATCGCGGACATCAAAGAGCAGACCGGCTATGAGGTGGAGGAGCTCAACTTGGGCGGCGGCTTTGGCATCAAGTACACCGAGCAGGAAAATCCCTCGGCTTATGATCTGTATATGCAGAAGGTTTCCGACAAGGTGAAAAACACCTGCGCGGCCTTAAAGCTTAAACAGCCCTATATTGTCATCGAGCCCGGCCGCTCCATTGCGGGCCCGGCGGGGATCACGCTGTACCAGGTGGGGAGTGTGAAAAAGATCCCCGGTGTGCGCACCTATGTCTCCATCGACGGCGGCATGACCGACAACCCCCGCTACGCTTTATATCAAAGCCGGTACGAGGCGGTGTGCGCGAACAAGGCGGACGCTCCCCGGGACCAGACGGTGACCATCGCCGGAAAATGCTGCGAAAGCGGCGACTTAATCGGCAAGGATATGCCGCTGCAGCAGGTGGAGCCCGGGGATATCCTGGCGGTGCTGGCCACCGGCGCTTACAACTACTCCATGGCCTCCCATTACAACCGGATCCCCAATCCGGCGGTGGTAATGGTAAAAGACGGAACCTCCCGGCTGATTATTAAGCGGGAAACGCCGGAGGATTTAATCCGCTGCGACCTGTAAGAAACCGATATGCTGTGAAAACTCCCCGGAGGATTCCCTCCGGGGAGTTTTATAGCTGCATGCAAGGAACAAAATCTACGTTTGCGCTTTACTTTTATACTTTGCTATGCTAAACTTATAGGGAGTAAAATGAAAGGGAGGCATCAAGGGTGAACAGTAAATTAAAAGACGCCAATGTGGATTTTTTGTTCCAGGCGATTTTAGCGCTGAAAACGCCGGAGGAGTGCTATAGCTTTTTTGAGGATTTGTGTACAGTGCCGGAGCTTAAGGCCATGTCTCAGCGGCTGCATGTGGCCAAAATGCTGTCGGAGCACCGGGTATACAGTGATATCGTCGCTGAAACAGGGGCTTCCACCGCGACCATCAGCCGGGTCAACCGCTCCCTCAATTACGGCAGCGACGGCTACAGCGTGGTGTTTAAGCGTCTGGGGCTGAAGCAGGATGAATAGCTATTCGCGCTTTGCGGATTATTACGACGCGCTCACCCGCAATGTGGATTACAAAAAACGGGCATCCTATTTCCATCAGATTTTAAGCGGACAAAACCTCCCCGGGAACATCCTGTTGGATTTAGCCTGCGGCACCGGCAGCTTAAGCGTGGAATTTTCCCGCCTGGGCTATGACGTGATCGGGGTGGACGCCTCGGAGGATATGCTCTCCCAGGCCCTTCAGAAAAAATCCGAGCTTAACCTGGATATTATTTTCCTCTGCCAGACCATGCAGGAGCTGGATTTATACGGAACGGTGGACGGGGCGGTGTGCGCTTTGGACAGCTTAAACCACATCACTAATCCGACTGGGCTGCAAAAGGCGCTCGACCGGGTGTCGCTGTTTTTGCACCCGCAGGGGACGTTTGTTTTTGACGTGAACACTCCTTACAAACAGGAGGAGGTCCTGGGGGACAACGTCTTTGTCTACGACTGCGACGAGGTGTACTGCGTGTGGCAGAACCGCTATGCCGGGGAAGGGATTACCGACATCCGGCTGGACTTTTTTGAGCCGCAAACAGACGGGAGCTACCGCCGCTTTCAGGAGGAATTCAGCGAGCGGGCCTATTCGGTAGAGGAGCTTTCCCGGATGCTTAGTAAAGCGGGCCTTCAGGTGACAGCGCTTTACGGGGACGATACCGTCTCCCCGCCGGGGGAGAATGCCCAGCGGCTCATCTTTGTCATCAAAAAGAAATCATCTCTGTAAAGGACGGAAGAAAATGGGTAAATTAGTGCGGGCGATCTCGGAGGACGGCTCCGCCGTGGCGATCGCCATTGACTCCACCGATATTGTCAGCCGGATCGAGCGAATCCACCGGACCTCCGCTGTGGTGACGGCGGCGCTGGGAAGGCTCACCACCGCAGCATCCATGATGGGAACCCAGTTAAAAGGGGAAAAGGACAGCCTGACCCTGCGGATGAACGGCGGCGGGGAGGCGGGCACCCTGATTGCGGTGGCCGACAGCCGGGGGAATGTAAAATCCTATGTGGGCAACCCGGTGGTGGAGCTGCCGTTAAACCAATACGGCAAGCTGGACGTCTCGGGTGCCGTAGGGAAAGACGGCTATTTGCAGGTTGTGAAAGATCTGGGGCTTAAAGAGCCTTATGTGGGCCAGGTGCCCATCCAGTCGGGGGAGATCGCAGAAGACATCACCCGGTATTTCGCGGTGAGCGAGCAGGTTCCCACCGTGTGCAGCTTGGGGGTGCTGGTAAACCCGGATTTAACCGTCCGGGCGGCAGGCGGCTTTTTGGTGCAGCTGCTGCCTTTTGCAGACGAAGGCTGCATTGAAACGCTGGAAAAAAACGTAAACGGCTTTGCCCCCATTTCTCAGCTGATCGACGAGGGGAAAACCCCCGAGCAGATTGCCATGGCTCTGTTAGAGGGCTTAAATCCCAATGTTCTGGATGAAACCGAGACTGCATATATATGTGATTGCAGCCGGGAGCGGGTGGAAAAAGCGCTGATCAGCCTGGGCCGGGAGGAGCTTTCCACCATGATCGAGGAAGACGGGAAGGCTGAGGTCGGCTGTCACTTCTGCAACAAAAAGTACCGGTTTAACCGTGAGGAGCTGGAGGAGCTGCTGCAAAAAGCGGTGGACAAAAAATAAACGGCTATTCGCTTTGCGGCGGATAAAAGAACTTTCTGCGAATTTAAAACAGAAATCTTTTAAAAAGCAGTTGACAAAGTTTTTCAGGTTTGCTATAATAATCTTCGTCACTTGAGTAGGGTGACGGATTTGGCCCGGTAGTTCAGTTGGTTAGAACGCTAGCCTGTCACGCTAGAGGTCGTCGGTTCGAACCCGATCCGGGTCGCCATTACAGGTGTGTAAAAAATGGGCTTTGCCCATTTTTTACTGCTTGTTTGATACGACGCGTTTTGCGTCCCTTAAGCCTCTGTAGCTCAGTCGGTAGAGCAGAGGACTGAAAATCCTCGTGTCGATGGTTCGATTCCGTCCGGAGGCACCATTTTTTCCGGAGCATGGAACATGCTCCTTTCTATGCGGGTTTAGCTCATCTGGTAGAGCGCCACCTTGCCAAGGTGGAGGTAGCGAGTTCGAGCCTCGTAACCCGCTCCAATAAGGCGCCATAGCCAAGCGGTAAGGCAGAGGTCTGCAACACCTTCATCCCCAGTTCAATTCTGGGTGGCGCCTCCATTATGTGGGAGCATAGCTCAGCTGGGAGAGCACCTGCCTTACAAGCAGGGGGTCACAGGTTCGAGCCCTGTTGTTCCCACCATATTTGGCCCGGTAGTTCAGTTGGTTAGAACGCTAGCCTGTCACGCTAGAGGTCGTCGGTTCGAACCCGATCCGGGTCGCCAATTTTTTAGTGTGGGGACAAGTCCCCTGCTTGCCTCTGTAGCTCAGTCGGTAGAGCAGAGGACTGAAAATCCTCGTGTCGATGGTTCGATTCCGTCCGGAGGCACCATTTTCCGGAGCATGAAACATGCTCCTTTCCATGCGGGTTTAGCTCATCTGGTAGAGCGCCACCTTGCCAAGGTGGAGGTAGCGAGTTCGAGCCTCGTAACCCGCTCCACATGCATCGGAACGAGTAAAGCTCGTTCCGATTTTTTCATTTCCCCCCAAAAAATCAGTTGTCCGTTTCCTTGCTCATCTAGTTTTGTAAAACAGCCTTTCCGAATATCCTCCTTGCAGCCCTTGATTCAAACCAGGCAAGTTTTTATAAGCTTGCCTGGTTTTTTGTGCCGCCTCAGGAGGGCAACTGATTGTTTCGGATTATACCGGTCAAGGGGATGCCGTTTCTACCCACACCCTTTTCATAATTTTTATTCGCGCCCTTTACACAAAGGGCGGCAGTTGAAACCCTTCCTCCGAATAGGCCGCCGTCTTGTTTCTATCCACGCCCTCCTTGTGGAGGGCGGCCAAAATCATTTCCTTTAGCGGAATGATAATACGATTTCTATCCACGCTCCCTTCATGGAGAGCGATATGATGATTTAATAATTTTTAACCACGCCCTCCTCGCGGAGGGCGGCACAAAATCATTTCCTTCAGCGGAATGATAATACGATTTCTATCCACGCTCCCTTCATGGAGAGCGATATGGTGGTTATGATGATTTAATAATTTTTAACCACGCCCGCCGTGAGGAGGGCGAACAGCAAAACGAGATGAGGGGATGCCGAAAGGCCGAAAGAATGATTTCTATCCACGCTCCCTTTCTGGAGAGCAGCATCAGCTGCAGAATTGGCATATCCAGCTAAAAGAGGGAAATTTATATACTCATTTCATTTAATTAGAAAAGGTAAAATAAAGTTCTTGCTTATAACATAACAAATTTCTCCGTAGTTGTCAAGCACAATCCGATAATATTGCAATGGGAAGGAAAAACGGTTATACTACTTATGTCGTTGGGTATCCATAATAGATGCATCAATGAGGATAGAAATATTTAATTGGACAAGGTAGATGCTTACAAGCAAGAGGGCTGCAGAAATCTGCGGCCCTCTTGCTATTATCGTACTAAGCTGTACGCCTTTTGGATTACGCCTGGGAATGCGTTTCACTCGCCCTGATTTTTTTGTTTACTTCCTGCCGGTGGTATGGTAAAATCAGGGCAGCGGGGATGAGAAACCCGTTTGTTTTTTCATCAAAAATTAGGCCTGTACAGGAGGCGTTTTTTATGGATCAGCGGCTAAACGAATGTTTACAAAATAAAGAGGGCAGCTATATCCTGCCCTTCTTTTGGCAGCACGGCGAAAGCCACGAGGTTTTGTTAGAAGAAATCGAAGCGATTCAAAACAGCCATGTCCGGGAATTCTGCGTGGAAAGCCGGGTGCACGAGCGTTTTTGCGAGGAAGCCTGGTGGGAGGACTTCGGCTTTATCCTGGAAGAAGCAAAAAAACGGGATATGAAGGTGTGGCTTTTAGACGATAAGAAGTTCCCCACCGGCTATGCCAACGGGGCGATGGCGGGATATCCCAAGCTTCGCAAGCGGGGGATCCGGGAGGTGCATGTGGACGTGCTGGGGCCCATTGAGCAGGCGGCAATCCCCGCGTATGGCCGCTACCGCCGGTCGGAGGAAACCCTCATCGGCGTTTACGCCTACCGCCGGTCGGAGGAAGGAGACGACGGCGTAACCGGCGATCCGGTGGAGCTCACCGGCCTTATCCACGATGATTTTATCTTCTGGGATATCCCGGAAGGGGTGTGGCGGGTATTTTTTGTCATCGACACCGACGCCGGCCCGGATATGTGGCGGGACTATATCGATATGCTGTCTAAAGAGTCCTGCGAGCTGATGCTCAAAGCGGTGTATGAGCCTCATTATGAGCATTTTGCCCCTTATTTCGGCAACACCTTCCAGGGCTTTTTCTCGGATGAGCCCTGCTTTGCCAACGATTTGGGCCACTATTATTCCAAGCTGGGCACGCCGGGGATCATCTTCCCCTGGAAAGAGGAGCTTATAAGTGCGCTTGCGGAACAGATGGGGACTTCGGCGGCCAGCCTTTGCGAGCTGCTGCCGGCGCTGTGGTTTGATTTAGGGGAAAAGACCTCCCATCTGCGGCAGGTGTATATGGATACCATCACCAAGCTTTACAGCGAAAATTTCTGCTGGATGCTGGGGGATTGGTGCCGGGAGCATCATGTCCAGTATATCGGCCATGTGATCGAGGATATGAACGCCCACATGCGCACCGGGTATGGGTCGGGACATTATTTCCGCGCTCTGGACGGCCAGGACATGGCCGGTATCGATATCGTTTTGAATCAGCTGGTGCCCGGCCTCAGTGAAGTCGTCCACACCGGCTACATCGCCGGCGGGAAGATTGATCCGGAATTTTTCACCTATACCTTAGCAAAAATGGCTGCTTCCCACAGCCATTTGCAGCCGTTAAAGCAGGGCCGGGCTATGTGCGAGATCTTCGGGGCTTTCGGCTGGGCGGAGGGACTGCCCATGATGAAGCATATGGCTGACCATATGCTGGTAAACGGAGTGAATCATTTTGTCCCCCACGCCTTTAGCCCCAAATTCCCGGATCCCGACTCGCCGCCGCATTTTTACAGCCGGGGCCAAAACCCCCAGTATCCGCTGTTTGGGGAACTGATGGGCTATATGCAGCGGGTGAGCCATATGCTCACCGGCGGCGTCCACAAAGCCAGCGCCGCGGTGCTTTATAACGCCGAGGCGGAATGGGCCGGCGGGGAGTATATGCTGTTCCAAAAGCCCTGCAAGACGCTGACGAGGGGGCTTATCGATTTTGACATCCTCCATGAGGATCTTTTGTACCGGGAGGATAGCACCGTCCGGGATGGAAAACTTCTGGTAGGGGAGGAGTCCTTCGGGGCGCTGATCGTCCCCTACAGCGAATACCTTCCTTACCGGCTGATCGCCCGGATGGCGGAGCTGGCCGGGCAGGGGCTTCCTGTGTGGTTTGTAGACGGGTTGTGCGCTCGCTCCTCGGAAGGGGAGGATGTCCGGCAGTTTGATTCGCTGTTTAAGGTGGTTTCCCTGGCCCAGCTGCCCCAGCGCCTGCGGCAGGAGGGCGTGTTTGAGCTGGAGGCTGAAACTCCCTGCCCCGACCTGCGGTTTTACCACATCCGCCGGGAACAAAGCGACATCTACATGTTTTACAATCAAAACCAGGGAAAAGCGGTGGACACCCGGTTAAAGCTCGCGTGCGACGGTGATTTTGTGTGGTATGACGCCTTTGCCAACAAAGCCTTTGCCGGCAAGCTGGAGGACGGTCTGCTCCCCTTGTATCTGGCTCCCGGCAACAGCTGCATCGCCGTGTTCGGCGCGGATGTGGAGCAAGGAGAGCTGTCATCTGCTCCGGCGTGGTTTCAAAAGCCGGGAAGCCGGCAAACCTTGGATGACATAAGATTCTCCATTTCTCTTTGCCCGGCGGGCGAAAAAAGCTTTACCCTTTACCGGGAAAATGCAGCTCCCTTTAACCTCACTTCTCCTGAGGGGAACACCCGTTTTTGCGGCACTGTTCGCTATGAAACCGCCTTGCCGGTGGAGAAGCCCAATGGCCGGCTGCTACTGGATCTCGGGGTTGTGGGGGATACCGCCCAGGTATGGGTTAACGGTATAAACTGCGGCACCCGCATCCAGGCGCCGTATAGGTTTGATATCTCCCAGGGAGTCAAGCCGGGAGAAAACAGCCTTGTCATCCAGGTCGTGAACAACCGGGGATACTTAGAGCGGGACAGCTGCTCCCAATTTTTGGCCTTTGCTCCCTCCGGGCTGGTAGGGCCGGTATCGTTGATTGGCGAGGAATAAAAAGCGGATTTTCCGGTGAAATAAGAGCATAAATGATTGGTGCGGAATATAGTAAAGGAAAAGTATAAGCCCTTGGGGCGGAAAGAAGGCGGCAGCAGATGAAACGGAAATTTGGCGCGCTGATTATCGGCATTCTCCTTTTGGTCATCGGCGGGGGCTATTTGGGTGCGGCGTTCGGCCTGTGGCCCATGAGCATCTTTTTTGACGGCTGGTGGGCGGTGGTAATCATGATCGTGGGCGTCTACCTGATGATCACAAGCCGTCCCGACTGGTTTAATGTGGCGCTGATTCTGGTGGGGCTGTACCTTCTGGCCAGAGAGCAGCAGTGGCTGACAGTGGTGGACGACGAAAAGCTGTTTTTCGGCGCGGCCCTTTTGTATGTGGGAATTCTGTTTTTGATCCACTTTATCCGCAAGCCTAAAGCGCCGGGCGCGCCAAAGGCGCCCGGGTTTACCGCAAGCGGCCAGCCGGACTTTGATGACTATCCCACCTATACCGCTATCATGTCGGGGGTGGAGCAGCAAAACGCCAGTTCTCATTTAAAGGGCGCAAAGCTCACCGCAGTAATGGGCGGGATTGATCTGGACTTCCGGCAGGCCCAGGTGCAGGAGGATATCACCATCTATGTGACGGCAATCATGGGCGGGGCGAACATCTATGCTCCGCAAAACTGCAAGATCGCTGTGCGCGCCAGCAATTTTTTAGGCGGGACGGACAATCACGCCCTCTCTTTGCCGCCGGACGCGATCGCTCCCACCGTGACCTTTGTATGCACCGCGATCATGGGCGGAATCGATATTTATTAACGGCAAATTTTTACAAGGGACTGCTGCAAAATTTTGCAGCAGTCTCTTGCTCGGCGTATAGATAGGCGCGGCAGGGCACACACTCTTGTGTGAGCCGTTTTGGGCGGCTAACTTGACTTTTTGTCCGGGGCTGGATACAATAAATACATATTGTGGAAAAATTATTTTTTGATGCAAGATATGGTTCTTTGTAAGAAGGAGCGGCGTTCATGGCGAAAAAAACAGCAAAAGAATACGGCAATGAGAGTATATCCATGCTTAAAGGCGCGGACCGGGTGCGAAAACGCCCGGCGGTTATCTTTGGCTCCGACGGGCTGGAGGGATGCGAACATTCGGTGTTCGAGATCCTTTCCAACTCCATCGACGAGGCCAGGGAGGGCTTTGGAAAACGGATTGTCGTCACCCAGTATGCCGACCGCTCCATTCAGGTGGAGGACTTTGGCCGGGGCATCCCGGTAGATTTTAACAACAAAGAGCAGCGGTACAACTGGGAGCTGGTGTTCTGCGAGCTGTACGCCGGCGGCAAGTACGGCAACAACGAAGGAGAAAGCTACGAGTTCTCTCTGGGGCTTAATGGCTTAGGCCTCTGTGCCACCCAGTATTCCTCGGAATATATGGATGTGGAGATTTATAACGGCGAATATAAATATAACCTCCGGTTTGAAAAAGGGGAGAACGTGGGCGGCCTTCAAAAGGAGGCTTCTTCCCGCAAGCAGACGGGGACCAAGATCCGCTGGAAACCCGATCTGGACGTGTTTACCGACATTGATATTCCCGAGGAGTATTTCTTAGATGTGCTCAAGCGCCAGGCGGTGGTCAACAAGGGGCTTGTGTTTGAATACCGGCGGCAGAACGGGAATTCCTTTGACAAAAAGGAGTTTGTGTATGAAGACGGCATCACCGACTATGTAAAAGAAATCGTCGGGGAAGAGGCCATGACTCCGGTGCAGTACTGGGAGTGCGAGCGCCGGGGCCGGGACCGGGAGGACAAGCCGGAATATAAAGTGAAGCTGTCGGTGGCGATGGCCTTTTCCAACCGGGTCAAGCAGCAGGAGTATTACCACAATTCTAGTTTCCTGGAGCACGGCGGCTCTCCCGAGCGGGCGGTGCGCCAGGCCTTTGTCTCCCAGATTGATTCCTATTTAAAGCAAAACGGCAAGTACCTGAAAAACGAGGGCAAGATCACTTTTGTGGATATCGAGGACTGCCTGGTGCTGGTGTCCTCCAGCTTTTCCACCCAGACCTCCTATGAAAACCAGACCAAAAAGGCCATCACCAACAAGTTTGTGTACGAGGCCATGACCGACTTTTTAAAGCACCAGCTGGAGATCTATTTTATCGAAAACCCCGACGACGCCACCCGGATCTGCGAACAGGTCTTGGTTAACAAGCGCAGCCGGGAAAATGCGGAAAAAACAAGGCTCAATTTAAAGAAAAAGCTGGCGGGTTCTATCGACCTGTCCAACCGGGTGCAGAAGTTTGTGGACTGCCGCACCAAGGATTTATCCCGCCGGGAAATTTATATCGTGGAGGGCGATTCCGCTCTGGGCGCCTGCAAGCTGGGCCGGGACGCGGAGTTTCAGGCCATCATCCCGGTGCGGGGGAAGATTTTAAACTGCCTGAAAGCGGAATACGACAAGATCTTTAAAAACGACATTATCACCGACATCATCAAGGTATTGGGCTGCGGGGTAGAGGTCAAAAGCAAGGCCAACAAGGAGCTTTCCTCCTTTGACCTAAACGGCCTGCGCTGGAACAAGGTGGTTATCTGCACCGATGCGGACGTGGACGGCTTCCAGATCCGGACGCTCATCCTCACCATGCTCTACCGGCTGACGCCCACGCTGATCGAACAGGGGTATGTATATATTGCGGAATCCCCCTTGTTTGAGATTAACACCAAGGATCAGACCTATTTTGCCTACACCGAAAAAGAAAAACAGGATATCTTGGACCGGCTGGGAAAAACAAAGTACACCATCCAGCGCTCCAAGGGACTGGGCGAAAACGAGCCGGACATGATGTGGCTGACCACCATGAACCCGGAGACCCGGCGGTTAATCCGGGTGTCTCCCGACGACGCAGAGGCCACCTCCCATATGTTTGACATGCTGCTGGGGGACGACTTGCAGGGACGCAAGGATTATATTGCGGAATATGGCTATGAATATCTGGATTTAGCGGATATTTCATAAATTTTCAAAGGGGATTTGACAACAGGAGGAGAGGAATTTGGGAAAGACAACAGTAACGGATAAGCTTAAAGGAATAAAAAATACCCTTCAAACCGTTTACAGCAACCATCCGCTGATCTGCCAGGTGGTTATCGGGATCATCCTGATGCTGCCGATTTTGATCGCGTCGCTGTACACCCACCCCTGGTGGGACGACTATATTTACACAACGCCCGGCTATTTGCAGTTCCAGCAGGATCACAGTTTTTTAGGCGCTATCAAAAACGCGGCGGCCATATCCTATGACAAGTATGTGAATAATTCCGGGGTGTTTGCCCATCATTTTATCGCGGCGATGTTCCCGCTGTTTATGGGCTACGGCTGGTATAAGGTGGGGATGCTTTTATCCAACCTGTTTTTCATCTTCTCGGTGTATTTTCTGGCGGTGACCATCGGCGACCGGGCACTAAAAATCCCCCGGCGGGTGTCGGCTTTGGCCGGTACGCTGATTCTTGTCATTACCAGCTACTTTATGCAGACGCCTCACGAGTTTTTCTTTTGGATGTCCGGCGCCTGCAACTATACCATCATCGTTAGCTTTTTAGCCTGCGGTGCGGCGCTTATCATCCGCGCCTGCACCCGCAAGCCGGGAGCTATCCGCTGGCTGTATGTGGCGCTGGCATCGCTGCTGGCGTTTACTATTGGGGGCTGCAACCAGTCTACGGCAATGCTGGCATTTATGCTGGAAGTGTTCGCCATGATTTTGGTGTTTTGGCGTTCCAAAAGCCGGTTTCCGGCCATGGCGGTTTTAATCACTTCGTTTTTTGGAATGCTAGGATTTATCTTAAACGTATTTTCTTCCGGCAACCAGGACCGCCTGTCCGGCTATGAGCAGATGGCGCCGCTGGCCGCCGTTTGGGAGTCGCTGATAAGCATGCTGGAAAAGGTGCTGGAATGGAGCCAGGGAGTCCCCTTAATCGCTGGGCTGGCGCTGGTACCGGTATTTTTAAAGCTCACCGAAAAAATGGAGTTTCGGTTTTCCCACCCTTTCCTGATTTTGTTTTTCAGCTTCTGCGTGATGGCGTCCCAGTATACGCCGCCGTTGTACGCCATGCAGGAACTGGGCCCCGGCCGGATTACCGACTGCGTGTACTATAGCTATCTTTGGTGGCTGTTTGGGAATCTGTTTTATCTGTGCGGCTTTTATACCCACCGCTTCCAGCGGGGGATGGAGACAGGGCGCATCAAACGGCTGTATCCGGCGGTACTGGCTGTATTAGCCTTGGTGATCGTAAGTCCCGGAGCGGTGAAGGAATCCACTGCGGTCACCTGCGTCAGCCAGTTTTTAACCGGGGAAATCCAGACCTATGACAAAGAGATGACCGCCATTCATGAGGCGTTAGAAAATACCGAAGGGGATACCGTTGTGGTAAACGATTTAACGGCGGACCCGATTATCCGGGCTGGATCTTTTAGTTCTAATTCCAACAGCATCATCAACCGGACGGCGGCGGAATATCACGGCAAGGAAAAGCTCATCGTCAAAAAAGCGGCGGAGGATGATTGACACAGCGTTTTTACATAGCATAAACTTTACAGTTAACCTTTAGAAAGGCACGGGAACAGATGGCAAAAAAAGTGGTATCAACCGAAAAGAAAGTAAACGCCAATGCCCACATCGAGGGCGGCGGGATACTGGTGGATCAAAAGATCACCGAGACGCTGGAGAAAAACTATATGCCCTACGCCATGAGCGTGATTATCTCCCGGGCGCTGCCGGAGATCGACGGCTTTAAGCCTTCCCACCGGAAACTTTTATACACTATGTATAAAATGGGTCTTTTAAACGGCGGGCGCACCAAATCCGCCAACATTGTGGGTTCTACTATGCGGCTAAATCCCCACGGGGACGGGGCGATTTACGAAACGATGGTGCGGATGTCCCGGGGATACCAGGCCCTTTTGCACCCCTTTATAGACAGCAAGGGCAACTTCGGCAAGGCGTATTCCCGGGATATGGCCTATGCGGCCTCCCGTTACACCGAAGCAAAGCTAGATCCCATCTGCGCCGAGCTGTTTCGGGATATCGACAAGGACACGGTGGATTTTGTCCCCAACTATGACAACTCCACCACCGAACCGGTGTTGCTGCCCGCTACCTTCCCAACGATTTTAGTCAACTCCAACGTGGGAATCGCGGTCTCCATGGCAAGCTCCATCTGCCCGTTTAACCTGAAGGAGGTCTGCGAAACCACCATCGGCCTGCTGAAAGACCCGGAATATGACGTCTCCCAGACCTTAAAGGGGCCGGATTTCCCTGGGGGCGGCTTAATTATCCACAACCAGGCGGAGCTTAACAAAATCTATCGCACCGGCCGGGGAAGTGTAAAAGTGCGGGGCCGGTACACCTATGACAAGCAGAACAACTGTGTGGAGATCACCGAGATTCCGCCCACCGCCACGGTGGAGGCGATCATGGACAAGATCGTCGATTTAGTCAAGCAGGGAAAGGTGCGGGAGATCTCTGACATGCGGGATGAAACCGACCTGTCCGGCTTAAAGCTCACTCTGGACTTAAAGCGGGGTGTAGACCCGGACAAGCTGATGGCCAAAATATACCGCATGACCCCCTTGGAGGACAGCTATTCCTGCAACTTCAACATTCTCATCGGGGGAATGCCCCGGGTGATGGGGGTTTATGAGATCATCAACGAATGGACGGCGTTTCGCACCGAATGCATCAAGCGCCGGATCTATTTTGATCTTTCGAAGAAAAAGGAAAAGCTGCACCTGTTAAAGGGACTGGCCAAGATCCTTTTGGATATTGATAAAGCGGTCAAGATCGTGCGGGAAACCGAGGAGGAATCCGAGGTTGTCCCCAACCTGATGATCGGCTTTGGCATCGACGAGGCGCAGGCGGAATATGTGGCGGAAATCAAGCTGCGCCACCTAAACCGGGAATACATTTTAAAGCGCACCCAGGAAACCGACCAGTTGGAAAAAGACATCGCCGAGATGGAGGAAATTCTGGAAAGCCCCAAAAAGATCAAAGGGATTATCATTGACGAGCTCAAAGAGGTGGTTAAAAAATACGCCCAGCCCCGCAGGAGCTTATTTGTCTATCCCGGCGATGAGGAAGAGGAAAAAGAGGAGGAAGAAATCCCCGACTATCCGGTTCATTTGTTTATGACCCAAGAGGGGTATTTCAAAAAAATCACCCCCCAGTCCCTTAGGATGAGCGGGGAGCAAAAGCTCAAAGAGGGAGACCAGATCACCCTGCATGTGGAGAGCAAAAACACCGCCGAGCTTTTGTTCTTTACCGACCGCTGTCAGGTGTACAAATCCCGCGCCTGCGATTTTGACGACACCAAGGCAAGCGTCCTGGGGGATTATGTCCCCGCCAAGCTGGACTTTGACGAGGGAGAAAAGGTAAAAGCTCTGGTGGTGACGGAGGATTACAAAGGGCAGGTGCTGTTTTTCTTCCAAAACGGCAAGGTGGCTAAAGTGCCCCTTTCCGCCTACGAGACAAAGACCCGGCGTAAAAAGCTCACCGGCGCCTATTCGGACAAATCGCCCCTGGTGGCAGTATATGCCGGCTTGGAGGACGGGGAGTACGTCATCACCTCCTCCGCCACCCGGAAGCTTTTATTCCACTCCTCCATGCTGCTGCCGAAGACCACCAAGAACACCCAGGGGGTGGCGGTGATGACCTTAAAGAAAAACAACTTTGTGGTTTCCGCCGAGCCCTTTGATGAAAACACCTTTGCCAATCCTCACCGTTACCGCACCCGCACCCTGCCGGCGGCAGGCGCCCTTGTGCGGGAAGAGGATCTGGGCGAGCAGTTAAAACTATAAAAGGAGAGAATGGACATGACGCTGGAACAGCAAAAACAGGAGATTTTATCCGGCAGGATGTATAACGATTTAACGCCGGAGCTTTTAAAAGCAAGAGAGCAGACCGCTGTTTTGACTGCGGAATATAACCAAAGCTTTGGCCGCCCCATAGAAGAGCGGGAAGAAATCTTAAAAAAGCTTTTAAAATCCGTGGGGAAAAACGTCCAGTTTGAGCCTACGTTCCGGTGCGAGTTTGGATTCCATATTTCGATTGGGGACGATTTTTACGCCAATTTCGACTGCGTCATGCTGGACGGCGGCGGGATCGAGATCGGAAACCATGTGCTGTTTGGCCCCCGGGTGGGGATTTATACCTCCAACCACGCCATCGATCCTACAGAGCGGGCCATGGGCGGATGCTATGCAAAGCCGGTAAAGATCGGCAACAACGTCTGGGTAGGTGCGGGCGTGCACATCAACCAGGGGGTGACCATCGGCGACAATACGGTGATCGGCTCGGGAAGTGTTGTCACCAAGGATATTCCGGCCAATGTGGTGGCGGCAGGCGTCCCTTGCCGGGTGATCCGCCCGGTCACCGAAAAAGACAAAACCGGATTTTCGGTTTAACGTTTCTATCCTCGTTTTGGCGGCTAGTCGTTTTTAAGCGGTTTTCAAAAAGAACAGCCGAACCGGTTTCGGTTCGGCTGCTTGCATTACGGCTTTATGCAAACGCAATGGGGATAAAGCGGTAATGTGCTATTAGTATGGAACTTTTCGGGCGGGGCCATGCATGGCAATACATGGAAAAGCGTTGGCGGGAAATCGCCGCCAAACAGAGAAACGCCAAGAAAATAAAAATACCTCTTGATTTCTTTACAAAACTATGGTATCCTAATAAAAGTTATTGATGAATTCCGTTGGAGGGAATAAAATATGACGTTAATGGAAATTCTTGAATTAGTCGGCGGCATTTTGCTGCTGATTACCAGTATTTTGATTATCTGTGTGGTTATGTTGCAGGAAAGCCGGCAAAGCGGTTTGTCCGGTGTGATTACCGGCGGGAGCAGCGATTCCTACTATGGCAAAAACCGCGGCAGAACAAGGGATGCCAAACTGGCCCGTGCTACCAAAATTGCGGCGGTCGCGTTTTTCCTTTTGACCATCGCGGTGAATTTGGTCGCTATTTTTGTCGCCTAAAAAGGACAGGTATAGCTACCTGTCTGCGGGAATACGTTTTGTGCGGTAAAGTTGGTTTCAAAGCTCTGCGTGTACAGCGCGGAGCTTTTTGTTTTGTAATTATGTGTTTTAGGGAAGGGAGAGTAGGCTGCCCTGTTGGCAGCCGGTATTGATATGAAGGAGCATTTTTCCAAAAAAATTGAACGGGCGCTGGGAAAAGCCGGGAAAAAGGGCATGACACAGCGGGAGCTTATAAAATCCTGCCACGTCCTTAAAAAGGACAAGCAGGAGTTTAACGAGGAGGTCACTGCCCTAAAACAGGAGGGGCGGCTGGTCATCATCAAAGACCGGCTGGTGCTTTCAAGGCTTCTTGGCGCTTATCCGGCGGCGGTGACCCGATTAAACCGGACGTTCGGCTTTGCCCGGCGGATTTCCGACGAGCAGGAGGTTTTTATCCCAGGCAAGTATTTAAAAGGCGCTTTGGTGGGGGATACCGTTTTGGTGCGCCCGGCTAAACATCCCCGGGGAGACTCCCCCGAGGGCGAGGTGATGGAAGTGCTGCGTCAGGGGGAATCCCAGTTTACCGGGATGATCCTGCGGGAGGAAGGAAAGCTGTGCATTTTGCCGGACTCCTTTGCCCGATTCCCCATCGCCCTGATAAAAGGCGAGAACGGAGCATATAAGGAAGGGGACAAGGTGCTGGCAAAGATCGTCCGGCGGGGAGAAAGCCACCGGGATCACCGGGCGAAGGTGCTGTCCGCTTATGGGGATGCCCAAAACGCCGCCGCCTGCGCCCAGGCCCTTTTGGACGCGGAGGGAATCCATCAGGACTTCCCAGAGGAGGTTTTGGCCCAAGCCGAGGAGGCGCGCAAGCGCGGGATAAAGGACGGGGAGACCGCCCGCCGCCTGGATCTGCGGCCGGAGATCATCTTTACCATCGACAGCGCGGAGAGCAAGGACTTAGACGACGCGGTCTCCCTGCGCAAGCTGGGAGATGTGTACCAGCTGGGCGTGCATATCGCCGATGTTTCCCACTATGTGCGTGCGGGCTCTGCGCTGGATAAGGAGGCCTTTGAGCGGGGAACCAGCATTTATTACGCCGATCAGGTAATCCCCATGCTGCCAAAGGAGCTGTCCAACGGCATCTGTTCCTTAAACCCCGGGGAGGACCGGCTGACCTTTTCGGCCCTGATTACCCTGGACCAAAACGGCCGGATGCTGGATTTTGACTTTCAAAAAAGCGTCATCAACTCCCGGGTAAAGGGTGTTTACAAAGAGATCAACCAGATCTTAGCGGGAGAAGCGGACGATGCGGTTAAGGGAAAATACGCGGGGCTCACTGAAACCATTTTTTTGATGAAGGAATTAGCGGACAAGCTGATTCAAAACCGGAAAAACCGGGGCGCTCCCGAGATCGAGACCCACGAGAGCAAAATCATCCTGCAAGACGGGGTGGCGGTGGATATTCTCCCCCGGGAGCGTGGGGAGAGCGAAGAGATCATCGAGGTGTTCATGCTGCTGGCAAACGAGGCCGCGGCCACGCTGGCCACTACCCAGGGCCTTCCCTTTGTCTACCGGATCCACGAGGATCCTTCCATGGAAAAGATCGACGACCTGCGCCAGACTATGGCGGCGCTGGGGATCGATTCTAAAGGCCTCACCGACGGCAAAAATCCCCGGGAACTGGCGGATATTCTGCTCAAGGTGAAAGGGACGCCTTTGTTTGAGATCGTTAACCGGGCGGTTTTGCGCAGCATGGCCAAGGCGAAATACTCCACCATGCCGGTGGGGCACTATGGATTGGTATTAAAAAACTACGCTCACTTTACCTCGCCTATCCGGCGGTATCCTGACCTTGCCATCCACCGGATTTTAAGCGATTTTCTGGCAAACAAAGATGCCGAAAAGAGCCACCGGCGGTATGACAAGTTCACCGAGCGGGCCGCCACCCAGTCCACCCAGACCGAGATCGCCGCTGTTAAGATCGAGCGGGACTGTGAGGACTTTTACAAGGCGGAGTATATGAAGCCCCTTGTAGGGGAGGAGTTTGAAGGCACGATCACCTCGGTGACGCCCCATGGCTTTTATGTGGAGCTTCCCAACACGGTGGAGGGCCTTGTGAAGATTGAAGAACTGCCCGAAGGGGAATATATCTACGACGGGATGATGGCTCTTATCTGTCCGGTGTCGGGCAAACGTTTTCGGGTGGGAGATCCGGTGCGGGTTACCTGCATCAAGGCGAACGTGAACTTGGGACAGGTGGATTTTGCGCTGGCTTAAATGTTTCCGAAGAATTCCCGGTTTTATTATTGAAAATCTTTTCGGTATTTGCTATGATAATAGAAGCGCATGACCGGCGGCTGGGCTAGCTTGAAAGCGGAACAGTCGCGGCTATGATAATAACAGAAAGGATCGGATGAGCTTATGTATCCATTAAAGCTGACGGCGGCCCTGAAAGACTATCTGTGGGGCGGCGCCAAGTTAAAAACCGAGTACAACAAAAAAAGCGATTTGGAAAAAGTTGCGGAAAGCTGGGAGCTTTCCTGTCATAAAGACGGCCCCAGCACGGTTGCCAACGGGGAACTGGCGGGCCTCACCCTGCCGGAAGTTATTGAAAAGCTGGGCAAGGGGATTCTGGGCAGCGACTGCCAGCATTTTGAGGATTTCCCCATTCTCATCAAGCTCATCGACGCGAAGGATAACCTGTCGGTGCAGGTGCACCCTGACAACGAATATGCCCGCCGGGTAGAAGGGGAGTACGGCAAAACCGAGATGTGGTACATCGTCGACTGCGACGAAGGGGCGAGCCTTTTATACGGCTTTAAAAACGAGATTTCCTCCGAGGAATTCCGCCGCCGCATTGAGGATAACACCCTGCTGGAAGTGACCAACTCCGTGCCGGTGAAAAAGGGCGATGTGTTCTTTATTGACGCGGGAACCCTGCACGCCATCGGCAAAGGGATTCTGATCGCGGAGATCCAGCAAAACTCCAACACCACCTACCGGATCTATGACTACGGCCGGGTGGGCGCCGACGGAAAGCCCCGGCAGTTGCATATTGACAAGGCTATTGACGTCACCCGCTTGGCGCCGCCCACCCGGGACCATAAGCCCCAGGGCGCGCCGGAGCAGATGGACGGTTATGTGAAAACAAAGCTTGCCTCCTGCGAGTATTTTACCGTCCATGTGCTGGATATCCAGAGCAAGGCGGCTCTTACGGCGGATGAGAAATCCTTCCACTCGCTCCTCTGTCTGGAGGGGGATGTCTCCCTGCAAAGCGCTCACGGCGATCTTGCGCTGGAAAAAGGCGACAGCGTCTTTTTGCAGGCAGGATACGGCGATTACACGTTAACCGGCACAGGCAAAGTTGTCCTGACCACGGTGTAACGCTATAAATTTTAAAAACGAACATCAAATACCGGAGGAATCATCATGAATTATTGTGTGGGAATCGACCTGGGCGGCACTAATATCGTCGCCGGGGTTGTGGATAAAGACGGCGCTATTTTGGAGAAAGCCAGCTGCAAAACCAATCTGCCCAGAGAGGCGGCGGAGATCGCCAAGGATATGGCAAAAGTGACCCGGGAAGCGGTGGAAAAAGCCGGCCTTTCCATGGAGGACGTTTCCTGGGTGGGCGTAGGCTGCCCGGGAACGGTCAATCAGGACACCGGCGTGATCGAGTACGCCAACAACCTGCAGTTTTATGACGTCCCCTTAAAGGAAATGCTGGAAAAAGACCTGGGCAAAGAGGTCTTTATGGACAACGACGCCAACGCCGCCGCTTACGGAGAGTATGTAGCCGGCGCGGCCAAGGGCGCCAACACCGCCATTGCTATCACGCTGGGTACCGGCGTGGGCGGCGGCGTCATCATCGACGGGAAAATCTACTCCGGCTCCAACTTTGCGGGCGCGGAGCTTGGCCATGCCATCATCGAGTTTGACGGCCGCCCCTGCACCTGCGGGCGCAAAGGCTGCCTGGAGGCTTACGCCAGCGCCACCGCTCTTATCAACCTGACCCGGGAGGCTATGGAGGAACACAAAGACAGCGTTATGTGGCAGATGTGCGAAAACAGCCTGGACAAGGTCAGCGGCCGCACGGCTTTTGAGGCTATGCGTGCCGGGGACGAGACCGGTAAGGAAGTGGTGGCTTTGTACATCCGCTATCTGGCCGCAGGCGTGACCAACATCATCAATATCTTCCAGCCGGATATCCTTTGCATTGGCGGCGGGATCAGCAAGGAAGGGGAGAACCTGCTGGCCCCCCTGCGGGAGATTGTAAGCAAGGAAGTTTATTCCCGGTACAGCAAAAAGCAGACCAAGATCGTAGAGGCCAAGCTGGGCAACGATGCTGGGATCATCGGCGCGGCTATGCTGGGCGCAATGGCGCGGTAAGATTTATTAAAACGATCAGACAAAGGCCGCAGGCGCTTTCTTCAGGCGCCTGCGGCCTTTTGTGTTTTGATTATCAGATAATAACCATCAGAGCAAATTTTCGCGCTAAACATGAGGATTGGTTTGCTATCCGTTATTTTTATGGCATCCGCAAAGGCAAACGCCAAAGCGTTAGCCTTCTGCCCCTAACGGGGCAATCGGCGGAATTGCCAATTATCCCATTCGCGCTTTGCGCTCATGGGATAATAACTGCTTTGCAGTTATTATCCATCATTTTTATGGCATCCGCCTCGCTCCTAACGGGGCAACCGGCGGAATTGCCAATTATCCCATTCGCACTTTGCGCTCATGGGATAATATCGTTCTGTTTTATGATGGAAAAGATACCACCGCGAAATAACTTGTGAAAATTTAACATAGGATAATGAAAAGTGGGAGAGGACAGTATACAATAGCTGGTGTAGGAGGCTGAATAGGTTGGGAATATGTGATTTTTTCAGAGACGTACTCCACGTCCCCGAAGGGGAGGCGCTGGATGCGATCGTGGCAGAAGCAGAATTGAAGCGTCTGAAAAAAGGGGAACTGCTGATTCGGGAAGGGGAGCAGCAGTCCAAGGTGTTTTTCCTGGTAAAAGGAATTTTGCGAGGGTATTTTTTTGATGCCAACGGCCGGGAGATTACCGACTGTTTTGGCGTCCAAAGCGGCACGCCTGCCATGCCGGCCAACGCGATGGATGCGCCGTCTTCCATTAACATTGAGGCGTTGGAGGATGGGGAGCTGCTGGGGATTTCTATTGAAACGGTCAATCAGCTGCTGGACCGGTATCCGGAGTTGTGGAGGGTCTATCGGACACTTTCCGAGAATTCCCTGGAGTACCATTGGGAGAAAATGGCGGCCCATCAAAACAGCGCTATGGAGCGGTATCAGTGGTTTTTAAACAAATATCCGGATCTGATCGACCGGATCAAAGGAAAATATATTGCGTCGTTTTTGGGAATCACGCCGGTTACTTTAAGCCGGCTGCGGCGGGAACTAAAAACGGCGCCCTGTGAGAGAAAATAACCCGCTGTCAACACAAAAGATAGAGAAAGCGTTACATATATTGATTTGATTTTATGGTGGACATATATCTTTCGGCCTGCCGAAAGGAAAATAAGAAGCCGCACAAGGGCACATTCCCTTGTGCGGCTTCTTTGTCGTGTTGCTCCTTTTGTCAGTACAATGCCGCCAGCCTACCTTGTCCGGACAGGCAGTGCCGGGCTACCTTCCCCTTTTAGGGAAAGGCTGAGGCTCCGCAATACAAAGCGGATACCAAGGGCTTCTCCTTTGGAGAAGCTGCCGCCTTTTGGCGGCTGATGAGGTATACAAGACAGATTTGTGTATCCTCCTTTTCTTCCCCTGAAAGGGGAAGATATATAGAAAATAGAAAACCGGCTTCTCCTAGCAGGAAAAGCCGGTTGAGGCACAACTGAAAATCCATTTTATTTGGTGCCGAAGATTCGGTCGCCGGCGTCTCCCAGGCCCGGCATAATATAGCAGTGGTCGTTGAGCTTTTCATCCAGCGCCGCGCAGTACACCTGCACGTCGGGATGAGCCTCGGTTAACGCCTTCATCCCCTCTGGCGCGGCGATAATGCACATGAATTTCAGGTTGGTAACCCCGTGTTTTTTAAGCAGGGACACCGCGTCCACTGCCGAACCGCCGGTGGCCAGCATGGGGTCCACCACGATGACCTCCCGCTTGGCGATGTCGGAGGGGAGCTTGCAGTAATATTCCACCGGCTGCAAACTGTCGGGATCCCGATAGATGCCGATGTGGCCCACCTTGGCGGCGGGAACGAGCTGCAAAACGCCCTCCGCCATGCCCAGCCCCGCCCGCAGGATGGGGACAAAGGCGAGCTTGCGCCCGGAGATGACCTTGGCTTTGGTAAACGCCATAGGCGTTTCGATTTCCACCTCCTGCAAGGGGAGATCCCGGGTAGCCTCGTAACACATAAGCATGGAAATTTCCCCTACCAGCTCCCGAAATTCCTTGGAACCGGTGTTTTTATCCCGCAAAAGGGTGAGCTTGTGCTGAATCAGGGGATGGTCTAAAATCATGGGGTTTTGCATGTGAATATCCTCCTATTAATCGTTGTCAGCCGGATTTGGCGGCAGGGCAGCCGCGTTTATTTTTCCAGCGCCGCAATTTTATTAAGCCGGTTCTGATGGCGGCCGCCCTCGTAATCCGTTTTTAAAAATACATCTACCAGTTCACAGGCAAGGCCGGCGCCGACTACGCGTCCGCCCAGGCAGAGGACGTTGGCGTCGTTGTGCAGCCGGGTGTATTTGGCGGAGAACCAGTCGGAGCATACCGCCGCCCGGATGCCGTTTATTTTATTGGCCGCTATGGACATGCCGATGCCGGTGCCGCAAAATAAAAGGCCTTTGTCACAGGTGCCGTTTACCACTTCGGAGCAGACCTTCTGGGCGATATCCGGATAATCCACCGAATCCTCGCTGTAACAGCCGTAATCCACATAGGAGATGTTTTGCTCATCCAAAAAGTCCTTGACCTGCTGCATCAGCGCATATCCGCCGTGGTCGCAACCCATTGCAATCATGTTTATTCATCCTTTCAGTTGATTCCTTTATCATCCGCCTTTAGGCGTTATCCTTATGCTCCTGCTGCTGGCGCTCCAAGCGTTCCCGCTCCGCCTGAGGGAGGCGCAGATAGGTGGGCATCAGTTCCTTGGCGCTGACCGTCTGCCCGGTGATAAAAGCGGGAAGGGCGGCAAGCCCTACGCTGGCCGCCCGGGCATTTACGCTGTGGACAGGGGCTTGGCGCACAAAAGAGAGATCCTGCATCTCATGATAACACAAATCCGCGCCGTCGCCAACCAAAAAGACGGGAACTTTCATAGGGGAAAGTTCTTGTTTCAGCTCCGCCACCGAAATAGCGCGGTCGGAGCACAGCCGGGTGAGGTTACCGCCGTGCAGGGAGAACATGCCGTTATACACCTGTCCCCGCCGGGCGTCCATCACGGCGCAGGCGACGCCTTCAAACCCCAGAAGGTTATAGGCCAGCGCCCGCAGGGTGGATACCCCAACACAGGGGAGGGAGCGGGCAAAAGCGATCCCCTTGGCGGCGGCAACGCCGATGCGCAGCCCGGTAAAGGAGCCGGGCCCTTTGCTGACGGCGATCCCGTCGATATCCTCCCAGTCAAATTCCGCGCAGGCCAGCACCTGCTTGCACATAGGCATCAGCGTCTGGGAGTGGGTGAGTTTCACGTTTAGGTTAAATTCCGCCAGCACGGCCTTTTCGCAGACAATGGCGGCGGAGGCCGCCTTGGCCGAGCTGTCAATAGCTAGGATGTTCAAAAGCGTCCGCCTCCTTTTATGGTGATATGCCGGTCGTTTTCCCCGGTAACTGCGATGTCCACTGTGATCGTGTTGTCCGGCAGGTCGTTGGCGATGTTTTCGCTCCATTCCACCGCCAGAATACCGCCCTCGTCCAGATAGTCGAAAAAGCCGGTGGTGTAAAGATCGTCCGAAGAGGTGATCCGGTACATGTCAAAGTGGTACAGGGAGGGGCGGCCCGGCCTGCCGGGGTATTCGTTGACCAGCGCAAAGGTGGGGCTTGCCACCTCGCCGGACACCTGGAGTCCTTCGGCCAGCCCCCGGGTAAAGGCGGTTTTGCCCGCCCCCATCCCGCCGGTAAAGGCCACGACGTCCCCGGGGAGGAGCTTTTTGGCAAATTCTTTGGCGATCTCCTCGGTTTGTTCCGGGGAGTGCGAGTCAAAAGTTAACATAGGGCGTTCCTTCCGCCTTTCTAAAACAGCCCGGTGATGTTGCCGTTTTCGTCCAGATCGATGCTTAAAGCCGCGGGGACCTTGGGCAGCCCCGGCATGGTCATAATGTCCCCGGTGAACACCACTAAAAATCCGGCCCCGGCGGACAGCTTGACATCCCGCACATGGAGGGTGTAGCCTTCGGGGCTTCCAAGCTTTGTGGGATCGTCCGACAGGGAATACTGGGTTTTTGCCACGCAGATGGGAAGCTTGTCGTAGCCCAGCGACTCGATTTCCGCCATGGATTTTTCCGCCTGGGAGGTGTAAGAAACCTCGCCCGCGTGATAGATCTTCCGGGCCAGGGTCTCGATTTTTTCCTTAATGGGAAGCTTTTCGTCATAGATGGGGGCAAAGTGGGCGCCCTGCTCGCTGGCGGGGTCGATGTCGCAGACCTCGCAGACCTTTTTAGCCAGATCCACGCCGCCTTCGCCGCCCTTGGCGAACACCTCGGTGAGGCTGAAGGGAACGTTCTTTTCCCCGCAGTATTCCTCCACCGCGGCGATCTCGGCGGCAGTGTCGGTGCCGAACCGGTTGATGGCGACCACCACCGGCACGCCGTACTGGCGCATGTTGTCAATGTGCGCTCCTAAGTTCACAATGCCCTTTTTCAGAGCATCGACGTTTTCTTTCGCCAGTTCCTGCTTGGGGATGCCGCCGTTGTATTTTAGCGCCCGGATGGTGGCTACCAGCACCACGCAGCTGGGGTTTAACCCGGCATACCGGCATTTGATGTCAAAGAACTTTTCCGCCCCCAGGTCGGAACCAAAGCCCGCTTCGGTGATGGCGTAGTCCCCCAGTTTTAACGCCAAGCGGGTGGCGCGCACCGAGTTGCAGCCGTGGGCGATGTTGGCGAAGGGGCCGCCGTGCATGATGACCGGGGTGTTTTCCAGCGTCTGCACTAAGTTGGGCTTTAACGCGTCTTTTAGAAGCACCGCCATGGCGCCGTTTACCCCTAAATCCTTCGCGAACACAGGGGTATTGTCAAACCGGTAAGCGACTAAGATATCCCCCAGGCGGCGCTTTAAGTCCTTTAGATCGGAGGAGAGGCAGAGGATCGCCATGACCTCGCTGGCCACGGTGATGAGGAACCCGTCCTCCCGGGGGACGCCGTTTGCTTTGCCGCCCAGGCCAACGTTGATGTACCGAAGGGCGCGGTCGTTCATATCCATGCAGCGTTTAAACAAAATGCGTCTGGGGTCGATGGAAAGCTCGTTTCCCTGCTGGAGGTGGTTGTCGATCACCGCACACAACAGATTGTTGGCGGCGGTGATCGCGTGCATATCCCCGGTGAAGTGGAGGTTGATGTCCTCCATGGGGACTACCTGGGCATAGCCGCCTCCCGCGGCGCCGCCCTTGATGCCGAACACCGGGCCCAGGGAAGGCTCCCGCAAAGCAGTGACGGCATTTTTGCCGATTTTCGCCATCGCTTCTCCCAAACCGACGCTGGTGGTGGTTTTTCCCTCCCCAGCAGGAGTGGGATTGATGGCGGTGACTAAAATAAGCTTTCCGTCCGGGCGGTCGCTCAGCCGCTGGGCCAGCTCGTCGGACAGCTTTGCCTTGTACTTTCCGTAAGGCTCCAGCTCCTCCGGTCTGATGCCGAGCTTTTCGGCTACCTCGGTGATGGGCAGCATGGCCGCCCGCTGGGCAATTTCAATGTCTGTCAGCATGGTCTTAAAACCCTCCAAAAAAGTGATGCGCCTGAAAAAACTTCAGGCGTTTTTTCGGGATGTCTCCCGCAAAAATGAAAACAAAAATAAAAAAGGATAATCGCTGTAAGGGCGGAAGAAAGCATGGCAAGCGGATTGCCTGCAACACAAGGGAATCGCCCGGCCATAAAGATAACGTATAATAACCGCTACATGGAGCGATTGGACCGCTGAAAACCGTCGACACGTGCGGCGGTTTTCGGCACACAGCAAATCCCGCAATGCCGGGATTTGCCGGGGGAATGTTAGAAGGGGGGCTTGCCCCTCTTCTACAAGCTCTGCGGTTATTATACCATGAGCACAACGTGCGAATGGGATAATTGGCAATTCCGCCGGTTGCCTCGTTTAGAGGCGAGGCGGATGCCATAAGAATAACGTATAATAACCACAACGTGGTTATTATACCATAAACGGCGGTATATTAAAATAAGAAATCGAACATTTTAGCACGAATACAAAAGAATTTCGGCTTTTAAGGGAGTTTCGGTTGCAAAAATGCCCTTAAAAGGGTATAATTATAAACTAAGTATACCAGTTTATTTCACGGCTGCCTGTGTCAGCCGGTATCGCAGGCGGGTGCTGCCCGCATAAGGAGCCTAGCATGAAACGTGTCCTTCACGCAGTCGTTAATTATATCAAAGACACTGACAAATTTATGTGGCTTTACTGCCTGGGGCTTTCCGGGCTGAGCGTGCTGCTTTTATATTCGGTCTATGTCAACGGATTTGTCAATTCCCCCCGGATCGTCATTATTCAGGCCGCAGCCATCGGCATCGGGGTTGTCGCGGCTATTATCCTCAGCAAGATCGACTACCGCTTAATGGCAAGCCTGTGGAAAATTTATGTGCCGGTAACGGTAGGACTGGTGCTTCTGACGTTCACCCCTCTGGGGATCTCCCGGGACGGGGCGGACGACAAGGCGTGGATTAGCCTCGGTATTGTGGATCTGCAGCCGTCCGAACTTTTAAAGCTGGCATTTGTATTTACCTTTGCCATGCACCTTGCCAAGGTGAAGGAGGATATTAACCGCCTGAAAAACTTTTTGCTGTTATGCGTTCACGGAATGATCCCCACCCTGCTGATCGTGGCCCAGGGAGACTTTGGCTCGGCGCTGGTGTTTGTGTGCATCATGGTGTTTATGCTGTTTGCCGCCGGGTTATCCTGGAAGTATGTTGCCGCAGGCATCGGCGCAGCGCTGGTGGCGGCTCCTCTTGTGTATTTCTTTGTATTCCAGGAGGTTCACCGGCAGCGCCTGCGGATCTTGTTTAATCCCGAACTGGATCCCATGGGGATTGGCTTTCAGCAGCTTCAGGGGCGAAACGCCTTGGGAGCGGGAATGCTGTTTGGCCGGGGGCTTTTCAGCAACAACCTAATCAATATCCCCGAGCTTTACAACGATTTTATCTTTGCCTATATCGGACAAACCCTGGGATTCGTTGGCTGCGTGGCAGTGACCTTGGTGCTCGCTTTGCTGTGCGTCAAGATCTTGATGACCGGCCGGATGTCCAAAGAGCCCATGGGCTGTTATATCTGCGTAGGGATTTTTGCTATCCTGATTTTTCAGGCGGTCATCAACATCGGCATGGTGTTAAGCGTTTTGCCGGTTATCGGCGTGACCCTGCCCTTTTTAAGCTATGGGGGGACTTCGGTGGTCACCATGTACGTCTCCATGGGGATTGTGCTGAGCGTGTATATGCACAACAAGCGCAAAGGCATGTTTGACGATTAAGAAAAGCGGAAAAAAATCACAGATTTTGTATTATTTTTAAACTTAGGATATGAATTTGTCACAGGATTGTGTATAATAGAAATATATAATCCTTTTACTGTAAAGAAAGGGAAAGGTAACATGCGTGTCATTACCGGTTCCGCCAGAGGGCGGAAACTTAAAACCCTAGAGGGGCTCGATGTGCGGCCCACCACCGACCGGGTCAAGGAAGCGGTGTTCTCCATTGTGCAGTTTCAGGTCCCGGGCGCTGTGGTGCTGGATCTGTTTGCCGGCTCCGGCCAGATGGGGATCGAGGCGCTCAGCCGGGGGGCAAAGCTTGCCGTGTTTGTAGACTCTGACCGGCGCGCCCAGGCGGTCATCAAGGAAAACCTAGAGCTTACTGGTTTTACCGCCTCAAGCCGGATAGCGGGGATGGAAGCGCAGACGTTTTTGCTTTCCGCCAGAGGACCCTTTGACATCGCTTTTTTAGACCCCCCCTACCGCAAAGGCCTTTTAGACGAGGTTTTGCCGGTGCTGGCCGGGAAGATGGCGGAAAACGGCATCATCCTGTGCGAGCACGGTGCGGACGAAATTCTTCCCGATACGGCGGGGAACTTTGTGCGGGCGAAGGATTACCGCTACGGCAAAATTGTGGTAACCGCCTACCGGTTGCCGCAGACGGAATAAACAAAAGGGGATGGACAACATGCAGCGGATTGCGGTTTGCCCGGGCAGTTTTGACCCGATTACCAACGGGCATTTGGATATTATCCGCAGGGCGTCCCGGCTGTTTGACCGGGTGATCGTGCTGATTTCCCACAATGCCGACAAACATGAATCTTTCAGCCCTCAAGAGCGGGCTGATTTAGTAAAGATGGTGACGGACGATCTTGACAATGTGGAAGTGGATGTGTTTGACGGCCTGTTGGCGGAATATGTCCGCGCGAAAGGCGCCTGCGCTATTGTCAAAGGGCTTCGGGCTGTGTCTGACTTTGAGTATGAGTTTCAGATGGCTTTGGCCAACAAGCGGCTTAACGACCAGGCGGAGACGGTGTTTTTAACCACCAGCACCGAAAACATGTATTTAAGTTCCAGTATTGTGCGGCAGATCGCCGCGCTGGGCGGAGATGTTTCCCCCTTTGTGCCGGCGCGGATTTTGCCTGTGATAAATAAACGTTTTCAAACGGAGAAGGAGTAGATTGTTATGGCGATGAATGTAACAGACATCCTGGACATCATGGACGACATGCTTGACAAGGCGTGGAGCCTTCCTCTTTCAGGCGGAAGGTGCGTGATTGATGTGGAGCGTTTCCGGGACTTAGTCGGGGATGTCCGGATGAACATGCCCTCCGAGGTGAAGCAGGCAAAACTGATCGTACAGGACCGCAAACAGATTATCGATGACGCCAAGGCGGAGGCGGAGATGATTATCCGCCGGGCCCAGGAGAAAGCCAAAGCGATGGTTAATCAGGAAACCATTGTAAAACAGGCCCAGGAAAAGGCCAACGAGATGGTCAGCCAGGCCCAGCTTCAGTCCCGGGAGCTTAGAAGGGCGACCAACGAGTTTGTGGACGATATGCTGCAAAGAACAGAAGAAAGCCTGTCCAAAAACCTGGCCGAGTTAAAACAGTCCCGGCAGGCCCTGCGTCAAGTGAAAAAGTAAAGAAGGATCTTTTTCTTGTAAAGCCCTGGAATCTCATTGGATTCCGGGGCTTTTTATGTTTTTTTAGTCTTAAAAAGCGAGTTTTTTGCAGGACTCGTTTTTTGCCGGAATTTCTGCGAAGATTTCCTGATAATTCCATAAAAATAACTTGATTTTTATTGTGAACACTGCTATAATTAAACGCAAGTGGAGAAAAGTGGGTAAAGGTGGTTTTTAAAACCTGGTTTTTGCAGGACGTGGAAAGGAAGTGGGGAAATGCTGATTGGCGAGTATGCGCACAATATCGACGTCAAAGGACGGCTGAATTTCCCCGCGCGCCTGCGGGAAGATCTGGGAATCCGCTTTGTTATCACCAAAGGGCTTGATAACTGCCTGTTTGTCTATTCTCAGGAGGAATGGGCGAATTTAGAGCAGAAAATTAAGTCTCTCCCCATGTCAAAAGCCCGTAATTTGCAGCGTTTTTTGTTTGCCGGCGCCTGCGAGGTGGAGCCGGACAAGCAGGGGCGGGTGCTGATCCCCGCCAACCTGCGGGAGTATGCGGGGCTTGAAAAAGACGTTATGGTCATCGGCGCCTCCAACCGGGCGGAAATCTGGGATCGCGACCGCTGGATGCAGGAATGCTCACAGCTTGATTCGCAGTCAGTGGCGGACGCAATGGACGAGCTTGGTTTTTAAAGGGGCGCGGACAATGGAATTTCAGCATTATTCGGTGCTTTTAAAAGAAGCGGTGGAAGGCCTGGCCATAAAGCCTGACGGCGTTTATGTGGACGGTACGGCGGGCGGCGCGGGACATTCCAGGGAGATTGCGAAGCTCCTTACCACCGGCAGGCTTTTGGCGCTGGACAGGGATCCGGACGCAGTCAAAACAGCGGCCGAACGCCTGAGCGAATATCCCTGCGCTAAAGTCATCCACGCCAACTTCCGGGAGGTTTCCCGGGTGCTAAGGGAAGAAAATATCGACAAAATCGACGGCATGCTGCTGGATCTGGGGGTTTCCTCCTTCCAGCTGGACAATGCACAGCGGGGCTTTTCCTATCAGGCCGACGCCCCTTTGGACATGCGCATGAGCCGGGAAGGGCTCAGCGCCAAAGATGTAGTGAACACCTACGATGCCGGCGAACTCACCCGGATCCTGCGGGAGTACGGAGAAGAGCGGTACGCCAAAAGCATCGCTTTTCATATTGTAAAACAGCGTGAAAAAGCGCCCATCGAGACGACCATGGAACTGGCGGAGATCGTTAAACGGTCGATGCCCGCGGCGGCCCGGCGGGAGAAAAACCCCTGCAAGCGGACTTTCCAGGCGATTCGCATTGAGGTAAACGGCGAGCTGGACAGCCTCTCCCAGGCCCTTGACGAGGCGTTTGGGTGTCTTGCCCCCGGCGGCAGGCTGGCGGTGATCACCTTCCATTCCCTGGAAGACAGGCTGGTCAAGCAGCGGTTTAAAACTTTTTGCACCGGTTGTATCTGTCCGCCGGACATCCCGGTTTGCGTTTGCGGACAGACCCCGCGGGCAAAGCTTGTTTATAAAAAACCGGTCCTCCCATCGGAGGAGGAACTTAAGGAAAACAGCCGCAGCAAAAGCGCCAAGCTTAGGGTGCTAGAAAAAATAAAGGATTAAAAAATCTTACAGGAACGGAGTGTACGGCGTGCAAAAAAACAGCAATTTGGCATACGACTTCGCCCGGTTTGAACCAGAGCGGAAACAGTCTGTTGCCGTCGAGAAAAAAACAGAGATCAAAGTCGTCAAAAAGACCGCACGCCGGGCAAGCCCCGCCAAAATCATCGTGATGCTGGCCGCGGTTTTGGCAATTGCCAGCATGATGATTTATAATCAGGTGGTGCTCACCGAGCTGAATGATCAAACCACTACGCTAAACACCGAGCTGGAAAAACTGCAAAGCGAAAAGATCCAGAAATCCACCGAGCTGGAAAGCCAAATGTCCCTAAAAAATATTGAGGAATACGCCGTCAATAACCTGGGACTGGTGAAAATGGATCAAAGCCAGGTGGAATATGTGGACCTTGAAAGCGGCAATAAAGTGGAAGTCAAACAGCAGCAGGACGACAGTTTTTGGGGCTCTATCAAGCAGGCGTTCCAAAATCTTTTGGAATACCTGGGATAAACCCGCAATACTAATTAACAGGACACCTAAGGGTTAAGAGTTTTTCTTGACCCTTATTTTTCTAACAGGAGGTATAACGGCATGTCAAAGGGCCCAACGTTAAAAATGAAAAACCGTCTTAACCGCATCGTCATCGCCTTTGTGCTGATCGGCTTTATCACCCTCATCTTCCGCGTCGGCTATATCTCCATTGGGCAGTATGACTTTTATTCCGCGGAAGCCACCAACCAGCAGCTGGACGACCTGACAGTCAACGCCAAGCGGGGAACCATTTACGACCGCAATATGAAGGTGCTGGCCCGCAGCGCCACGGTGTGGACGGTGTTTATCTCCCCGGTGGACATTAAAGAGGAAGACCGGGAGATGATTGCAGAGGGCCTTTCACAGATCCTGGAAGTGGATAAAGCGACTATTTTAGAGCAGTGCAAAAAGAACAACCGCTATGAAGTAGTCAAACAAAAGGTGGAAGAGGACGTAGCGGACGAGGTCAACAAATTTATTGATGAAAACGGCATCACCGCCGTGCATATGGTGGAGGACAGCAAGCGATACTATCCTTATGGGAACTTTGCCTCCAGCGTGATCGGTTTTACCGGCACGGACAACCAGGGCCTTTACGGCATTGAGGCCTATTACGACAATTATCTCAAAGGGACTTCCGGACGGATTGTGTCGGCGGTCAACGCCAAGGGCACCGATATGCCCTATCAGTATGAGAAATACTATGAGCCTGAGGACGGTAACAGCTTAGTGCTCACCATCGACGAGTCCATCCAGCATTATGTGGAAAAGGCGCTGGAGCAGGCGGTCACCCAGCACAAAGCCAGCAACCGGGGCTGTGCCATCGCCATGAATGTCAACACCGGCGAGATCCTCGCCATGGCTACCAAGCCTGACTTTGACTTAAACGATCCGTTTACCATCGCCGACGAAGAGACCAGGGAAGCGATCGAAAAACTCACCGGGGACGAGCGGACCAAGGCTCTTAGAGAAGCCCGGGAGGAACAGTGGCGCAACAAAGCGGTAAGCGAAATTTATGAGCCTGGCTCCGTTTTTAAGGTCATCACCGGCTCTGCGGCGCTGGAAGAAAAGACGCAGTCTTTGGATAACACCTATACCTGCGGCGGTTCTGTAACGATAGCCGGAAAAACCATTCGCTGCTGGAAATCGGGAGGCCATGGGACGATCGATTTTACCGGGGCATTTGTTAACTCCTGCAACCCGGCCTTTATCGCCATCGGCCAGACCCTTGGCGCTTCCCGGCTTTACAGCTATATAAAAAATTACGGTCTCATCGAGCCGACGGGGATCGACCTCCCCGGCGAGGCGGAAAGCCTGACTATTGACGAGGAAGATTACGGCCCGGTGGAGCTTGCCAGCGCTTCCTTCGGCCAGTCCAACAAAATCACCCCCATTCAGATGATGACCGCCTTCTGCGCCGTGGTCAACGGCGGATACCTGGTGACCCCCCATGTGGTCAAACAGGTGTTGGACAGCGACGGAAACGTGGTGGAAACCTACGGCACCGAGGTAAAGCGCCAGGTGATCTCGGAGGAGACCTCCGCCACCATGCGCAAGATCCTGGAGCAGGACGTAGTGGCCAACGGCGGAAGCAACGCTTATGTAAAGGGCTTTTCCATCGGCGGCAAATCCGGCACCAGCGAAAAGCTTGATCTGAATACCAAGCCTAACGCGACCAAGGAAGAAAAAGAAGCCCGGATCGGTTCGTTTATCGGCTTTTCTCCGGTGGACGATCCGGAGATCGCCGTCATGGTGATGATCGACGAGCCCAGAGCCGGCCAAGTGTACGGCAGTCAGGTGGCGGCGCCGGCGGTTGCCTCCATCATGGCGGATGTACTTCCCTATATCGGCATCGAGCCCAGCTACACCAAGGAAGAGCTTGAAAACATGGAAGTGAAGGTTCCTTCCATGGTAGGAACAGACCTTGCCAGCGCTCAGGGCAAACTCAGCGCCCAGGGATTAAAATACCGCGTCTTAGGAGACGGCAACAGCGTTTTAAAACAGATTCCTGCCGGGGGCTCCAGCATGCCTCGGGGCAGCACGGTGTTGCTGTACACCTCGGAGAATGTGGAGGAAGAGGTGGCCACGGTGCCAAACGTCGTAGGAATGACGCCGGCCCAGGCAAATCAGGCGCTGACAAACGCCGGGCTCAACGTGAAGTTTGAGGGCCCATCGGAAAATACAAACGCCAAAGTGAGCGCGCAAAATATTCAAGAGGAGACACAGCTTTCCAAGGGGAGCATTGTGACCCTAACCTGCGTGGCCGACGATCAGACCGGTTAATGCGGGATTATGTCACAGGCAGGCTGTAAAACGACGGGTAAGGGAAGGGATGAGTACCAAAATGATGCTGTATAATTTACTGGAAGGGGTTAAGTGGACCGGCACGGTAGAAAACTGCGAAATCAGCGATGTGTGCAGCGATTCCAGAAAGCTGACGCCGGGATGTGCTTTTGTGTGTATAAAAGGCCTTAATTTTGACGGGCATGACCATGCTGCGGCGGCGTTGCAAAACGGCGCCGCCGTCGTGGTTTGTGAACATGATCTGGGGCTTTCAAACCAGATTGTGGTGGAGAATTCCCGATTGGCCTATTCGATAATGTGCGGGAACCTGTTTGGGAACCCCGCCTCCCGGATGCGGATGATCGGCGTGACGGGCACCAACGGAAAAACCACCGTGACGACGCTGATTAAAAACATCCTGAGCTCTTTAGGCCTCAAGGTGGGGCTTGTGGGCACCATCCAAAACGAGATTATCGACGAGGTGCATCCGGCGCACAAGACCACGCCGGACGCGTATGAGCTCCATCAGCTGTTTGCTGAGATGGAGAAAAAAGGCTGCGAATTTGTGGTGATGGAGGTCTCTTCCCATGCGCTGGCCCAGTACCGGCTGGGGGCGGTGAATTTTGAAATCGCCGTTTTCACAAACCTCACCCAGGACCATCTGGATTACCACAAGGACATGGAGGACTACTTTGCCGCCAAGCGCAAGCTGTTTGATATGACCCGCACGGCGGTGATCAACATTGATGACGATTACGGACAGCGCCTGGCGCTGATGGTCCCCTGTGAGGTAGTCACCTGCTCCACCAAGCACAAAAACGCGGATTTCTACGCTTCGGATATTAAATGCCTGCCCACCGGCGTGGAATTCCATCTGGATTATAACAACATCACCAGCAAGATCACCTTTGGGATGCCCGGCTTTTTCTCGGTGGAAAACGCCCTGTCTGCCGCTGCGGCATGCCTGCGGGCGGGGATATCCCTGGAAAAGGTGGTGCAGGGGCTTAACGCGAACCACGGGGTCAAAGGCCGCAGCGAGATTATCCCCACCGGTCGGGATTTTACCGTGATCTGCGATTACGCCCATTCCCCCGACGGGCTTAAAAATATCCTTCCCAGCGTGCGGGAGTACACCAAGGGCCGTCTGATCACCCTGTTTGGCTGCGGCGGCGACCGGGATGTGACCAAGCGCCCCATCATGGGGGAAATCGCCGCGGAAAACTCCGATTTTCTCATTGTGACGTCGGATAACCCCCGCACAGAGGACCCGGTGAAGATCATCGAGGATATCCTGCCGGGGGTCAAAAAGCACAGCACCGAATATGTGGTGATCCCCGACCGGCGGGAAGCGATTTTTTACGCCGTCAGCCATGCAAAGCCCGGCGATGTGATCGTTTTGGCGGGAAAAGGCCATGAGGACTATCAGGTGTTAAACGGAAAAACCATTCACTTTGATGAGCGGGAAGTGGTGGCCGAAGCTCTTGCGGCCCTTCCAGCCGACAACGTTTGATTTGAGGTAAGATACATTGGAAAAGCTTTCGTTACAGGAGATCGCTAAAGGGGCCGGTGCTGACTGTCCGGCCGAATGGGCGGACATCGCGGTGGAGGATATATGCACCGACACCAGGAAGATCACGCCGGGGTGCCTGTTTATCGCTCTAAAGGGCGAACGGTTTGACGGGCATGACTTTGTGGATAAGGCCTTTGAGCAGGGTGCTGCCGCCGCGCTGGTGCACCGGCCGGTTTTATCGGAATATCCGGTCCTTCGGGTGGAAGATACCCGCAAGGCGCTGCTTAACCTGGCCCGCTTTTACCGCAAGCGTTTTTCTGTTTTTTTGGTGGGGATTACCGGAAGCGTGGGGAAGACCTCTACCAAAGAGATGATCTACAGCGTCTTGTCCCAAAAGGCCAAGACCTTAAAAACCCAGGGGAATTTCAATAATGAGATCGGCCTGCCCATGACGCTGTTCGGACTGGATAGTTCCTACCGGGCGGCGGTGATCGAGATGGGCATGTCCGCCTTTGGGGAAATCAGCCGCCTTTCCTGCACGGCGATGCCAAGCCTGGCGGTGATTACCAACATCGGCGTCTCCCATATGGAACATTTGGGAAGCCGGGAAAACATCTTAAAAGCCAAGCTGGAGATTTTGGATGGCCTCCAGGGCGACCTGCCTTTGATCCTCAACGGGGACGACGATATGCTCGCCACCGTGGGAGAGTTTGTGGATCGGGAGATTATCTATTACGGGATCGACAGCCCTGACGCCGGAGTGACGGCGTCGGATATTGCGGTGCAGGATCTGCACACCACCTTTACCATTTCTTATTTCGGGAAAAAGGTGCAGGCGAAAATTCCCACCGTGGGACGGCATCATGTGTATAACGCACTGGCCGCTTTTTGTGTAGGCTTGGTGGCGGATATGCCCGAGGAAGAAATTTTGAGGGGATTAAGCCAGTATAAACCTACCGGCCTGCGCCAGCATATTACTACGGTGGACGGCATTACCATTATTGCAGATTGTTATAATGCCAGTCCTGACAGCATGGGCGCAGCATTAAGTGTGCTGGACACCTTGGAGACCAAGGGCCGCCGGATCGCTGTTTTGGGCGACATGCTGGAGTTGGGAGAGATTTCCGAAAAAGCTCACTACAAAGTGGGCGTCATGGCCGGGCAAAGCAAAGCGGATGAAGTCCTTTGCTATGGCCCCCAGTCGGAGAACATCGCCCGGGGCGCCATGAGCGAGGGGATGACCAAGGTTATGATCTTTCAGGATAAACAGGAATTAAGCCGGTATCTCAAGGAGCACACCGTCCCGGGGGATACGGTGCTGTTTAAAGCCAGCCGTGGAATGAAACTGGAAGAGGTTATGGAAAACACTTATGGGGGAGAGTTGAAAACAATATGACAGGACTGGTTTTAGGGGTCACCGCGCTGCTTTCCTTTATCATCACAGCCGGGCTGGGATTTGTTTTAATTCCTTTTCTGAGAAGGCTCAAGTTTGGCCAGACGATTAAGGAGATCGGCCCTACCTGGCATAAAAACAAGCAGGGAACGCCGACGATGGGCGGCATCATGTTTATTATTGGCATTGTGATTGCCAGCATCACGGGGTGGTTTATCGCCAACGGCACTTCGGGAGGCATCCTTTCTGGGGACACCCAAACCACCGTCCGCTTTGTGGCGGGGCTCTGTCTTGCCCTGGCGATGGGAATTATCGGTTTTGCCGACGATTACATCAAGGTGGTAAAAAAACGCAACCTGGGCCTTACCGCCCGCCAAAAGACGATCCTCCAGTTTTTGGGGATTATCGCCTATCTGGCGGTGCTTTACCTGGCGGGGGACACCTCCACCATTGTGGACTTTCCCTTCCTCGGACAGGTGGATTTCGGTCTGTTTTACTATCCGCTGGTGGCGGTGGGGATCTATTTCTTAGTCAACGCCGTCAACCTCACCGACGGCATCGACGGCCTTGCCTCTTCGGTGACGCTGGTGGTGGGGGTCGCCTTTATGGTGATCTGCGCTTTGCTGAGCTTTACCGGAACAGGGATTTTGGCGACAGCTCTGGCAGCCGGCTGCCTTGGATTCTTAGTGTGGAATCTTCATCCCGCCAAGGTGTTTATGGGGGATACCGGCTCGATGTTTTTAGGCGGCATGGTGGTGGCGCTGGGAATGGGGATCGGCTTCCCGCTGCTGCTTGTGCTCGCCGGCATTATTTATATCTGTGAGGCGTTGTCGGTGGTCATTCAGGTAATCAGCTTTAAAACCACCGGCAAGCGGGTCTTTAAAATGAGCCCTATCCACCATCACTTTGAGATGTGCGGATGGAGCGAGGGGAAAATCGTCACGGTGTTTTCCTTGGTAGCGGCGGTTTTCTGTGCGCTGGCGGTTTGGGCGGCCGTCCTGCGGTAATCTGGTTTTCCCGTGATACTTGGCTGAAAGGGTGACTTAAATTGGCTCGACTGAAAAAGGACAAAATCAAAAAACAGGGCGCAATGGATACAACGTTTTTGATCCTTGTCCTTGTCCTGCTGGCCTTCGGGCTTGTCATGCTGTTTTCCGCGAGCTACGCCTACGCCTATTACCGGTTTAACGACAGCTTTAACTTTATCAAAAAGCAAGCGGTTTTTGCGTTGGCGGGAGTCGCCTGTATGATTGTCATCTCCCACATTGATTACCACATCCTGAAAAAATGCGCCTTCTGGTTTTTTGGTCTGGGAATTGTGCTGTTGGTTGTGGCGCTTTTGTCACCGGCAATCAACAACGCCCACCGATGGATCCATTTAGGCCCTCTTGGCACCTTTCAGTCGTCGGAGTTTATGAAATTTGCCGTTGTGGTTTTGTTCGCGTATCTGATCTCTATCAACTACAAGCGGATGGGAACTTTTGTATACGGCGTGCTGCCGTTTCTTATCTGCCTGGGGATCGTATCCGGCATTATGCTGATGCAGCCTCACCTGTCCGGCACGGTGCTTATCGGCGCCATCGGCCTGGTGATGATGTTTGTGGGCGGCACCAAGTACCGGTATTTTTTTATCGCGCTGTTAGTCGTCGTCGCCGGCGTTGTCCTGATTGTATCCGTTAAGGGCATCGACTATGTGGGCGAACGGCTTAAAGGCTGGATCGACCCTTTTTCCGACCGGCAGGACTCCACTTTCCAGACGGTGCAGTCTTTGATCGCGGTAGGCTCCGGCGGCGTAATGGGGCTGGGGCTTGGCAACTCCAGACAAAAGTATTTGTTTTTACCCGAACCTCAGAACGACTTTATTTTTTCCATCGTCTGCGAGGAATTAGGCTTTATCGGCGCGGTGACGGTGATTCTGCTGTTTGTGCTGTTAGTATTCCGGGGCTTTGTTATCGCTACCAAATCGCCGGATAAATTCGGCATGATGCTGGCGGTGGGCCTGACGGCTCAGGTGGGGTTGCAGGCGATGCTTAACATCGCGGTGGTCACCAACACCATCCCCAACACGGGCATCAGCCTTCCGTTTTTCAGTTACGGAGGAACCTCCCTGTTTTTGCTGCTGTGCCAGATGGGGGTTATCCTCAACATCTCCCGGCAGTGTTCTCTGGAAAAAACGTAATGGCGCAGGATAAGCGGCTCCCAAATTATGATAAGCGGAGGAAAGGGCATGAGAATTTTGTTTGCAGGCGGCGGTACGGCAGGACATATTAATCCGGCTGTAGCGATTGCGGACTACTTTAAAAAACAAAAGCCGGACACCGAGATTTTATTCGCCGGCACCCCCAAGGGGATGGAGGCGAGGCTGGTGCCCCAAGCGGGCTTTGCCTTTGCGCCCATTCAGGTGATGGGGTTTTACCGCAGTCTGTCTCCCAAAAGCATGGTCCACAATCTGGAGGCGGCGGGGTATCTGGCTACCGCCAACAGCCGGGCCAAAAAGATCATCAAGGATTTTAAGCCGGACTTAGTCATCGGCACCGGCGGCTATGTAAGCGGCCCTATTGTCCGCTGCGCGGCCAAAATGGGAATCAAAACCGCCATCCACGAGCAAAACGCTTTTCCTGGCGTGACCACCAAGCTTTTAAGCAAGCATGTGGACCGCATCTTCCTGGCGGTGGAAGAGGCGAAACAATATCTGGATGTTTCCTGCCCGGTGGAGGTGGTGGGGAACCCAGTGCGGGAATCCATCCTGCTAAAAACCAAAAGCGAGGCCCGGCGGGAGCTTTCAATAGACGACGGCTTCTGCATCCTCTCCTTTGGCGGCAGCCTGGGGGCGCCGGTTATCAACCGGGCGGCAGCGGATTTGATGGCCTGGCACAACGGCAAAAAGGAAATTAATCACATCCACGCCACCGGCCGGCAGGGAAAAGAGGCCTTCCCCGGCCTTTTGGCGGAGCGGCACACCGATGTATCGAAAAATCCCCGCATCGATGTGCGGGAGTATATCGACAACATGGACAGCTGCCTGGCAGCGGCGGATATGGTGGTTTGCCGGGCGGGGGCGATCACCCTGTCCGAGCTGGAGGCTACCGGCAAGCCGTCTGTGCTGATCCCGTCCCCCTATGTGGCGGAAAACCATCAATACCACAACGCCATGGTGCTGGAGCATCACGGGGCGGCGATGGTGATGGAGGAAAAGGATTATGACGGACAAAAGCTCATTCAGTTTGTAGAGGGTCTTTACAACGACCGGGAAAAGCTTAAAGAACTTTCCAAAAACGCCTCCCGTCTGGCAATTTTGGATACCTGTGAAAAGATCTACCGCTCTTTAGAGGCGCTGTTAAAACAGGTTTGACGAACCATCCCTTTCATGACGGCATAGTATAGGGTGCTAAGGTGCTTGACACCGAATACTTGCTGTGTGAAAGGGTGTTGTTCGTGGACCAGTTACGGATCCGGGGCGGCTTACGGGTCGCGGGAGAAATCTCCGTCCACGGGGCGAAAAACAGCTCGCTGCCCCTGCTTGCCGCCACTATCTTGGGAAAGTCCCAAAGCATTTTACATAACTGCCCCCGGCTGTCCGATGTGGACGCCGCCGTGAGGATTTTGTCCTATTTGGGCTGCCCGGTGGAGCGCTCCGGCCATACGGTGTGGGTGGACACGTCGCAGCTTTCCCATTTTGACGTGCCGGAGGAGCTTATGCGGGAGATGCGGTCTTCCATTGTGTTTTTGGGAGCCATCGCCGCCCGGCTGGGCAAGGTGAAGATCTCTTTCCCCGGCGGGTGCGAACTAGGCCCCCGTCCCATCGACCTGCACCTGTCCTCCCTGCGCAAGCTGGGGCTTATCATCCGGGAGGATCACGGTTTTTTGGACTGCGAGGTGGCCGGCCGGCTGAAAGGGGCGGTAATCCCTTTATCCTTCCCCAGCGTGGGGGCCACGGAAAATATCCTGCTGGCCGCTGCCACGGCGGAGGGGGTCACCCAGATCCTAAATGCCGCCCAGGAGCCGGAAATCGCCGATCTGGCGGATTTTTTAAACGCCTGCGGGGCGAAGATCTCCGGAGCGGGGAAGAGCACCATCTTTATAGAAGGGGTGGAGGAGCTTCACGGCGCGGAGCACGAGGTGATCCCCGACCGGATTGTGTCGGCTACCTATCTGTGCTGTGCCGCCGCCACCGGCGGGGAGATTCTGGTGCGCCGGGCCTGTCCCGAAACGGTGGCCGGGGTGCTTCCGGTGCTGGAGCAGATGGGCTGCCGGATCTACACCGGGGAAAAAAGCATCTATCTAAAGGCCCCGGAACGCTTAAAACGAATCCGCACCGTTCGCACCATGCCCTACCCGGGCTTCCCCACCGATGCCCAGGCGCCGGTGATGGCGGCCGCCGCCCTGGCGGACGGCACCAGCGTGTTTGTAGAAAACATCTTTGAAAGCCGCTACAAACATGTGGCGGAGCTTGCACGCATGGGAGCGGACATCAAGGTGGAAGGCAAGGTCGCCGTAGTCAACGGGGTTAAAAAGCTGTACGGCGCCGGGGTGGAGGCCACCGATCTGCGGGGTGGGGCGGCCCTGGTGGTAGCGGGCCTTGCCGCAGAAGGGGAGACGGTGGTCTCCCAGATCCAGCATATCGACCGGGGTTACGAACAGATTGAGGAGAGCTTAAACAGCTTAGGGGCGCACATTCAGCGCGTGACGGAAAAAGCGGCGGAAGACCAGTAAAAACGCAGGGAGGTTTCCATGAAGGACGTAAAAGTAAACACCCGCTCTCCCTCCCGGGAGCGGGCCAAGGCGGAAAATTCCAAACGGCACCGGCGGCGCAGGAAAAGGAGCTATATGCTCTATTATATCCTGCTGCTGCTGTTTGTGCTGATTGCGTTTGTCACCCTGTCCGTGACGGTGTTTTTTAATATCTCGGATATCCAGGTGGAGGGGATCAGCCGGTTAAACGCTCAGGATGTCATCACCGCGTCGGAGATCGAGATCGGGGACAACCTGTTTCGCTCCAATCTGTCGGGCGCTGCGGAGAAAATCAAGCAGAGCCAGGTCTATGCCGATGAGGTGACCATCACCCGCAAACTTCCGGGTACGCTGGTGATTCAGATCACCGAAGCGGAGCCTACCATGAATCTGAAAACCGGGGACACCTACGCGGTGTTAAGCGCCAAGGGCCGGGTGCTGGAGGTGGATGAACAGAAGCCCAACGAAGACTTAATTACCCTGGAGGGCATCCAGCAGGACAACCTTAAACGGGGCGATTTTCTGGATATGGAAAACAACGAGAAGCTGGACACCCTGCAAACGATTTTGGAAGCCATAAAAGAAGTGGGCTTTGAAGGGATTAAAGGCATCAATCTGGAAAATCTGGCGGATATTCACCTGAACTATTTGGACCGCATTCGCATTGATCTGGGAACGATCTCGGAACTCAACTACAAGCTGACGTTTGTCAAGGATATCGTGGAAAACCGCCTGGAGCAAAATACCATGGGGATTATCAAAGCCCAGCAGGCCAGTGAGGTGCATTTCCAGGATACCTTCGAGAATCCGAATATATCTTCAGATGTATCCTCCGACACAGCCTCCGATACGGCGTCGGGCGCTCCGTCGGAGACCTCCTCCCAGCAGGCTGCTTCTCAGAGTACCTCTTCGGCGGCTGCGTCCCAGGGAACTTCATCGGCCGGGACGTCCACTGCCGGGTAACGGGGAAAAAGGAGAGAGGGATTATGAAACCAAAGACCAAAGCACGGATTACAGTTCTTATTTTGTCGCTGGCCATCGCTGTCCTCAGTTTTTTTGCCACCTGGCAGATCCGAAGCGTTTCAGCCAACCGGGAGACTCAAAAGACCCCCGAGCTTGCCCGGGCGGAGGAACTGCAAAAACAGCTGACAGCGGAGCTTGAAAACAGCGCGAAGCTTCAGCAGGAGGTGGAGGAACAGCGCAAGACCATCGCCCAGCTGCGCGCCCAGGACCCGGACGAGCAGTCCCAAGCGCTTCAGGGGCAGCTCGACAAAGCGGAGATGATGGCGGGGCTTGCCACAGTAGAGGGCGAGGGAGTCACCGTTTTGCTGGACGACGCCAAGGGACAGGCCCTGACAGGGGACCCCAACAACTACATCATCCATGACAGCGATATCCTTCAGGTGTTAAATGAGCTGCGGGATGCGGGCGCTGAGGCGCTTTCCATCAACGGAGAACGGATTTTGGCAACCACCGAAATCCGCTGCGCCGGGAGCGTGTTAAGCGCCAACAATCAGCGAATCGCCGCGCCTTTTACCATCCAGGCCATCGGGGATCCGCAAAAGCTGTCCGCGGCGCTTAATCTGCGCAACGGCGTGGCGGACAACCTGCGCCAGTGGGGCATCCAGGTGGAGGTCACCCAGCGGGATAAGATCATCATCGAAGGCTATAAGGGAGGGATGCAGTTTGAATACGCCCAGCGCACGGAATGAAAATATCGAACAGAAAAAAAGAGAGCGCCGGTTAGGCTGGTGGATGCTTTTGCCGGTTTTGGCAATCGCTGTCGGAATCGCCGTGGGGCTGTGGTTCCCGGGATATATCGCCAGCGAATACACTACTTTTTTTGCGGTGGGGATTGTAGCGGCTTTTGACTCGATCCTGGGAGGATTAAAGGCTGTCCCCAAAGGGACTTTTCGTCTTCGGATCTTTATTTCGGGGTTTTTGGTCAATATTATCGCAGCGGTTTTGCTTACCTTTATGGGGTATCTGCTGAGCCTGGATTTGTATCTCGCCGTTATTGTTATTTTCGGCGCCCGGATCTTCAAAAATTTAGCGCAAATCCGAAAATTGCTATTGAAATTTGATGGTAAATCTGATAGCATATAATTATATAAGTATATGGAAGGCATTTGATCCCCAGACCTTTGCCGCCGCCTCTTCAGCGGCAATAAGGCCGGCTGGTTTTGTATATACTTATCCATTTTAGGAGGACGAGCCTGTGAACTTTATGTTGGATGAAGATTTTGAAAAAAGTGTAAATATCAAAGTCGCCGGAATCGGCGGCGGCGGCGGAAACGCGGTAAACCGCATGATCGCCTCCGGAATGCAGAGTGTTGAGTTTATTTCGATTAATACAGACCAGCAGGCGCTATATCATTCAAAGGCCACCCACAAAATGCAGATTGGTGAAAAGCTTACCAAAGGCCGCGGTGCAGGCGGCGAACCTGAAAAAGGCCAGCGCGCGGCGGAAGAAAGCCGGGACGAGATCGCTTCGGCCCTGAAAGGTACACAGATGGTGTTTATCACCGCCGGTATGGGCGGCGGTACCGGCACCGGCGCGGCTCCCATTGTGGCGGAGGTTGCCCGGGAGCTGGGAATCCTGACGGTGGGCATTGTCACCAAACCCTTTGAGTTTGAGGGCAAGCGCCGGATGGCCCAGGCAGAAGCGGGCATCGCGGAACTCCGCAAACAGGTGGACTCTTTGGTGGTCATCCCCAACGAACGGCTGAAACTGATTTCTGAGCAGAAGATCACCCTTGCCAACGCTTTTGAGGCAGCCGACAACGTGCTGCGCCAGGGCGTGCAGAGTATCTCCGATTTGATTAATGTCCCCGGCCTTGTGAATCTGGACTTCGCCGATGTAACGACGGTGATGAAGGACGCCGGTTACGCGCATATGGGCGTGGGCAGCGCTCAGGGAAAAGACAAGGCGGAGCTTGCCGCTTCTGCGGCGATTTCCAGCCCCCTCTTAGAGACCTCCATCAACGGGGCGAAGGGTGTTATCATCAACATCACTTCGTCGCCTGACGTAGGACTGGATGAGGTGGATATGGCTTCCTCCATGATTACCAAAGCGGCTCATCCGGATGCAAACATCATCTGGGGCGCTGCCTTTGACGAGGAATTGGAAGATGAAATGAAGATCACGGTTATTGCCACCGGATTTGACAGCGGCGCCAAGGGCGAAACCCCTGTTTCCGCTCCTGCTGCTGCAGAGCCTGAGGATATCAAGACCGAAGAACCGGACGCCTTTGACACCGATATCGGTTTCGGTGAGATCATGGGAATCTTTAAAGGCCGGAAATAAGAATAGTGTTTTTAAAAAGAGGAAAGACTAATTCTGGTCTTTCCTCTTTTTTGCTGCAAGCACATTTTGATTTTTAAACTGCGTTGCAAAAGATTATATTGAAAACAGTCTTCGCCGCTAAAGTCCGATGGGAGGTATGGGTAAAGGAATCCGCCAAAAGCTGAAGGATGAAAAATTACAAAAAGTTGACCTTATCCGGGAAAAAAGGGCTTGATTTGTTCATTTAATGTGATATAATAAAATAAGCGCGGAATATTAGATGATTTCGCGGCTTTTTATTGTCTAAAGCCGGTTTGGCCGGTTATTTTATAAAAAAGGAGGCGGTATTGTGGGTACCGACCCGTATGGGAGTTGTAGTTTAATAAAACAAGAACCGGTCCGGCGGGGTGCGGCCTGCAATCTAACCGCTTAAGCTTTTCCCCTGCCGGTGTTCCCTTGGGAAGCGGCGCTTGTTAAGATCATTCTTAATAAGAACAGGGGGCAAAAATATGCTGAACTTTTTTAAATCTGTCAATAATCGTATGACCGAAGTGGAGGAATTCTGCGAGGGCTGCTGGGTAAGCGCCGTAGCTCCGGATGAGGAGGAAGTCGCCTACCTGATTAACGACTTAAAGCTGGAGCAGGATTTTGTGCTGGCGGCTTTGGACGAGGAGGAGTCCTCCCGTATTGACAAGGAAGAGAACCAAACACTGGTGATCGTGGACGCTCCGGTAGCGGTTAAGGAAACGGATAAAAACACAATTTTGTACACCACCTGCCCAATCGGCATTATTATGACGGATACGGCGGTGATTACTATCAGCCTGCGGGAAAATTCGGTGATTTCCGAGTTGGAGGACGGCCTGGTCAAAAATGTCCAGCCCCATCTGAAAACCCGTTTTTTCCTGACGATGCTTTTGCGGATCGCCACCCGGTATCTGCAATACTTAAAACAGATCGACAAGATCTCGGACATGATGGAAAAACAGCTCCATAAGTCTATGAAAAACAAAGAACTGATCCAGCTGCTGGGGCTGGAAAAATCCCTGGTGTACTTTTCCACTTCATTAAAATCCAATGAGGTGACGCTGGAAAAGATCTATCGGGGCCGGGTGCTCAAACTTTATGAAGACGATCAGGATCTGCTGGAAGATGTGCTTATTGAAGTCAAACAGGCCATCGAGATGTCCAATATCTATTCCAGCATCCTTTCGGGAACCATGGATGCGTTTGCGTCGATTATCTCCAACAACCTGAACATCGTGATGAAGGTGCTGACCTCCATTACGATTCTTATGGCGATCCCTACGATGGTGTCCAGTTTTTACGGGATGAATGTGGAGGGACTGCCTGTTCCATTTTTTTGGTTCCCGCTGGTGCTGTCGATTTTGTTGACAGCCATTGTAGCGGTGGTTTTGGTTAAAACCCACATGTTTAAATAGCGCCTGACACAATAGCAACATAAAAACAGCCTCCGTCCTTCTTTAAAAGACGGAGGCTGTTTGCCGGTTTTTAGTTAATTTTCAGCCTGCTGCTTCTGTATGTCCTTTTCTGCGGGCTGCACCTGCTCAGCAATTTTGCGCTTGGGATTTTCGGGGAACCACCCTTTTTTCACCCGTTCTTCCTGCTCAAACAGCTCCTTGATCCCCCACAGGCTGGAAAAGCCGGCGACGCAGAGAATAGAGGATACGATATCGTTGTGAATAAAGAAGGAAATCCCCACTAAAACTAGGCCGAGAACCAAAAATGCCGGCCATATTTTTTTGGAAAAATAATATTCCCCTTTGATAACCAAAGGATGAAAAATGCCGATGCACAAAAAACTGCAAACACCGATCAGAATACCGGTCCAGTTCATAGTATACCTCCTAAAAAACGCTGTTAATGAATGCTATCCAGGTCATAAGGGGTTTGCTGATACACAAAGTAGTTAAGCCAATTGGAAAAAAGAAGGTTGGCGTGGCTGCGCCAGATAAAAGGCGGCCGGTTTTGGGGATTGTCCCCGGGGAAATAATTGTAGGGGATGGCGATTGTCTGCCCTTTTTTAATGTCCCGGCGGTATTCATTGGCCAGAGTGTCCCGGTCGTATTCCGAGTGGCCGGTTACAAAAAACTGCCGGTGGCTTTTGGAAGCGACAATATGAACGCCGGCGATGTCCGAACTGGTCAGAATCTCCAGCTCAGGACATTCCCGGATGTCCCGTTCCGAAACGGTGGTGTGCCGGGAATGGGGGACAAAGAAAATTTCGTCGAACCCACGGACCAGCTGGTGCTTCGGCATTAATACCCGGTGAGGGAAAATGCCAAACATCTTGGCTTTCAGCTGCCGCTTAGGAATACCATAATGATAGTAAAGGCCCGCCTGAGCGCCCCAACAGATGTGCATGGTGGAAAAGACATGGGTTTTGGTCCATTCCATGATCCGGCAAAGCTCTTCCCAGTAGTCCACCAAGGAAAAGTCCAACAGCTCCACCGGTGCGCCGGTGATAATCATGCCGTCGTATTTATTGTCCTTAATTTCATCAAACGTTTTATAGAAATTAAGAAGGTGTTCTTGAGAAGTGTTTTTGGAAACATGGGTCGCTGCCTGCAACAGCTCAATATCTACCTGTAGGGCAGTGTTACTAAGCAGCCGCAGAATTTGGGTTTCCGTCTCAATTTTCTTGGGCATTAAATTTAAAAGAACGATTTTCAGCGGCCGAATATCCTGCTTGACAGCACGGCCTTCGTCCATAACAAAGACATTCTCGCTTTCCAGCGTGGCTTTGGCAGGTAAAGTATCGGGAATTCGAATCGGCATCAAAAACGCTCCTTTTTTTGGCGAAATTGTGAAATTTGAATTAAATATCATTATATCATGGTTTATGAAAATAGGCAAGAACACAAAACTCAAAAAAAGCTAAAAAAAGGTATTGACAGGTGGGAGGGGATGTGGTAATATAAATAAGCTGTCCCGCGAGGGAGGCCGGCGAGGGGTTGACAAAGACCCCAAGCTGTGGTAAAATAGAAGAACGCCAAAGCCGAAAGGCGGGCGGCTTCAGAGGACCTTGAAAATTAAACAATAGTGAGCGAAGAACGAAGTAAACTTGAACCTGTTAATTCAGAAGCCTTTTTAAAAAGGTACAACGAACTAACGGAAGACGTTAGTGATTCGAGTGAGCGAGAGCTTAACTCAAGCTTTTGGTTAAGACATACCGAAAGGTATGTTTTGATAACACAAAACAAAGAGTTTGATCCTGGCTCAGGACGAACGCTGGCGGCGCGCCTAACACATGCAAGTCGAACGGAGATGCGACAGAGCTTGCTCAGTTGCATCTTAGTGGCGGACGGGTGAGTAACACGTGAGCAACCTGCCTTTCAGAGGGGGATAACGTTTGGAAACGAACGCTAATACCGCATGACATACTGAGGCCGCATGGCCTTAGTATCAAAGGAGCAATCCGCTGAAAGATGGGCTCGCGTCCGATTAGCTAGATGGCGGGGTAACGGCCCACCATGGCGACGATCGGTAGCCGGACTGAGAGGTTGATCGGCCACATTGGGACTGAGACACGGCCCAGACTCCTACGGGAGGC